>JBFFBT010000032.1:0-27225 GCA_041560255.1 Myxococcota bacterium
CAGGCTTTATCCAAAAAGTTGTTTCGTGAAAAATACATCCACTTATCCGAAAACAGCACCGGCAACATCAACCCTACCGAGCTCGTAGCCGCCCTCATCAACCAGGGCAACACATTTGAAGAAGGCATTCAAAACGCCCAGGATCAAATTCAAGGGTCCTGCTCGTTGCTCTTGTTGACCGAGAAGGGTGTGTATGCTGCGCGTGACAAGCTCGGCAGGACTCCCATCGTTCTGGGAAAAAAGAAATCCGGATTTGCAGTCTCGATGGAAAGCTGTGCGTTCCCAAATTTGGATTACGAAATCGAACGATATTTGGGTCCTGGTGAAATCGTGTTCATCAACCCGGATGGAATCGAGCAAAAACATGCCCCCGGAGAAATGCTGCAGATCTGCACGTTTTTGTGGGTCTACTATGGATATCCGGCTTCCTGTTACGAAGGAATCAATGTGGAAGCGGCCAGAAACCGCTGCGGAGAGATGCTCGCAAAACGAGAATCCATTCCGTTGGATATCGTGGCAGGTATTCCCGACAGCGGGATCGGACACGCACTGGGATACGCCAGTAGGGCCCAAATCCCCTACCGGAGACCTTTCGTGAAATACACCCCCACTTGGCCCCGGAGCTTCATGCCGCAAGAGCAAAATACCCGCGACCTGGTGGCCAAGATGAAACTGATACCCATCAAGGAGCTCATCCGAGATCAGAGAATCCTGTTTTGTGAAGATTCAATTGTCAGAGGGACTCAACTCAAAGACACCATCGCCAGGCTGTATGAAGCCGGCGCCAAAGAGATCCACATGCGTCCGGCCTGCCCGCCCCTGGTCTACAATTGCAAATATCTAAACTTTTCGAGATCCAAATCGGAGCTGGACTTGGCCGCCCGCCGCGCAATCAAAGAGCTTGCGGAAAGTGAAGAAAAATCCTTGGTCAAATACACCGATCACCAAAGCGAGCACTATGCGGCCATGCTGGAGAGAATCCGCAACCGACTCAATCTCACATCATTGCAATACCAAACCCTCGATGACTTGGTCGAGGCTATCGGGCTCGAAAAAGAAAAACTGTGCACCTATTGCTGGGACGGAAAAGAATAAGGTTTTGTGTCGATATTTATTTACATTTTCTGAGTATTGCTTTTAACTTCGCCACTTCTTTATCATTTTTCGGTAGCATTTTGAGATAGGTACGATATGCATGGCAGGCTTGTTTGTGCCGGCCGAGCCGCGCGTAGCTGATGCCGAGGCCGCGATACGGAATTGGATAGGAAGGATCCGCAGCCAGTGCTTTTTTGAATCGATTCACTGCTTCCTTGAACTTTCTCTTTTTGATCAAGGCATATCCCTGCTTCGTGAAGCGAACCGCGCGTTTGAGTTTGACCGGGGCATGGTTCTTCGAGACGACTTCCGGGGAATCCTTGGCTGCAGGCTCACCGCTTGGAGTTTTCTCTTGGATCTCCGTTGAGCTTCCGACATGTTCCGCCAGGGTGGTATTTTCGGGCTGTGGTGATTCAATATTTGCACCGACCTGCTCGCGAGGCTCATCTTCCGGTACTGTTTGAGGCACATCCTCCATCTGCTCACCATCCACGGCCTCGGTTTCCACCTCGACAGGAATCCCAATAAGTTTTTTGATTTCATCAAGATACACTGCAGATGACACACCCGCCGCCAGCATACCCACCACCAACACCACCCATACCCAAGGTCGATGGTGCTTGACGGCTATCAACGGCACGGTATCGGGAAGTGCAAAGCTCTCCGACTCGTTTTGCACCGTAACCCGAGGACCCTGTGCGTCCGGCTTGACCGGAGCCTGCAACGCATCCGCAGGCTGCGTGGCGGTTGCAGAATCCACCGCTACCTCATCGGAACTCCCAGCGTGATCCATACCCTCTTTCGAGGTTGAAGGCAGGCCGGTGTTGGTACCGGCCTGGTCTGATACCTGCCAAGGAGCAAGCCTGTCGCTTTGACCCTCGCCCGAACCACGCATGACATATGTAGCGTCCGCGGATTTTTCTCGGACGTGAGGTTTCGCCCCTCCAGACGTTGATGTTTCAGTTGGAGTCGCCTGATTCTGTGGGATGGGAGGGGGTATATGATCAGAAATGGTTGCATCCAGACCTTTTGGGGTCTGGCTCACTGCTGCGGGGTCGTGCGCTTCGTCGGACCTGTCTTCAACTCCCGCATCCCCGGAGGAAAAAGCATCTTGAGGCGAATCCCCGGTAGAAACAGATGGATCTTGGCTATCGCTTACGTCGGGCTTATCGTTTTTGACAAAACTCGGCATATGATCAGAAGAAAATCCGCTGGTCGCCCATCTGGCGGCAGCCTCGGCCCAGTCTTCGATTTCTTCGGTCGCTTGGGTATCCTCGGACGCCATGTTCAAAACGGCTGTATCTTCAAATTGGTTCAAACTTTCGTCCGCCGACCCGATTGTGGAAGAATCAGCCCCGGCCGGCACCGAGGTCGGTTGCACCTCACCGTCCGCCTGCCTCGCGCCGTCCCACACGGGCGCGTCAAACGACAACAAACCACTGTCCTCGGACTCGGGCTCGGATTCAAGCTCGAGCCCGGCGGAAAGATTGCCTTCTTCGCCGTCGCCGACTGCGGGTTCGCCATCCGGTTGAATATATGACAACGCAACTTGACACGTCGGGCATTCCACCCGGGTATTGTCTTTGACCAGATCATCACCTACTTCATAGTGCATTTTACATTGAGGGCATATGGCTTCCATATAACCTATCCTCTGATTCGTCCCGATTCGTATAGTTCACAACACCGTCGCCACCACGACATACGCAATCCACGCTGGGTTTTTTGCTTCCTTTTTCTAACGAACAACCCATCGGTTGCCATCTGATGGAATTTTTCGACATGTTTCGATATGCATGCTGAAATCCGTCATACTTTAAGTAGAATAAATCGCAACCTGCCAACAAAGCAAGAAGAAATCCGAAACTGTTCTTGGCGCTTGATCTTTTCTCATATTTCCTGCATAACACTTGGCAGAATGCGCTCGATCGTCATAGGAACTGCAGGACACATTGATCACGGTAAAACCGCCTTGGTCAAAGCATTGACCGGTACCGATACCGATCGCCTCAAAGAAGAAAAAGCCCGAGGTATCACGATCGAGCTCGGCTTTGCACACATGCAACTCGATGCCGATCTCTCGGCTTCCATTGTGGACGTGCCCGGGCATGAACGCTTTGTCCGAAATATGGTGGCCGGCACCACGGGTATCGATATGGTGCTCATGGTGGTTGCCGCCGATGAAGCAGTCATGCCTCAGACCAGGGAACATTTGGATATATGCAACATCCTGGGCGTAGAACGCGGTTTGGTGGCGCTTACAAAAGTGGATTTGATCGATGATCCGCAATGGCTCGACATGGTCACCCAAGATCTTCGGACCGAGTTCGCGGGTTCGTTTTTAGCCGAGAGCCCGATTATCGCCGTATCCAGCCGAACCGGACAAGGGATGAATGTGCTCAAAGACGCACTGTGCAACCTGGGGAAAAAAATTCCGGCCCGCTCGGCCCGCGCCAGTACATTTCTGGCGATTGATCGTGCATTTACCATGCGCGGTTTCGGCACCGTAGTGACAGGCACGCTCACTTCGGGCGCTTTCCGGGTCGAGGAACAAGTCGACATTTTGCCTGATCCCTCCGAAAAACTACGCGGTCTAAAAATCAGAGGTTTGCAGGTCCACAATCTCAAAGTCGAACAAGCTGAAGCCGCACGCCGTTGCGCGGTCAACCTTTCCGGTATCGATCATAATCTACTGTCCAGAGGTCAAGTATTGACCCGAACAGACTCCCTTCGAGCATCAACCAACTTTATCGGCACCTTAATGCTCGTTCCGGGGACCAAAATATTGCGCAGCCGCACCCGAGCGGCCTTTCACACCGGAACAACCCGCTCTTTGGCCACCGTCAGACTGCTCAATACGGATCGACTGAGCCCCGGTGAAGAAGCTTTCGTCAGCATACATTGTGATACTCCGGTAGCCGCCCTGGTCCAACACCGGTATATTCTGCGAGGATCATCCATCATCGAAGGACGGGGCACCACCATGGGCGGAGGACGGATTCTGTCGTTTTTGCCTTCCAGAAGGACAAGAAAAGACAAAGAAAACTGGCTGCGTGAGCTCGAGTGCCTGCGTTCGGGAGACGATCGGACCAGATTGGAGAGCTTTTTTCGCCAAGCCGGTCCAACTCTATTGGATTACAAGGAAATCAGCATACTCTCCGGTCTGGACAAAAATTCTATCGCACCCATACTCAAAGACCTGGTTTCCAAACAGAACATCAGTCCGATCGAGGGGGATGCCAACCGTTTTATCGACACCCGAGCGCTCAAAGATCTCGCAGGCAAGGCCGAGCAAATCTTGGATGTATTTCACCAAAAGAATCCATTGTTGCCCGGTATGCCGGCCGAACAACTGCGCCAGGAGCTTACCCATAAACTCGAGGTGCGGCTCTTCAAATCCTTGCTGGACCATCTGTCCAGGCAAGGCGTTGCAGTGCAACAGGAAGAAGTCGTTCGGCTTTCCCGGCACAAGGTACAGCTCAGCAATACCGACAGCGAGCTCGAAGCCAAACTCAAATCCATTTTCATAGAGTCCAAACTCGCTCCTCCGTTCGTCAGCGAAATCGCCGAACAGTTGCAACGCAGGCCCAACCAGGTCCTCGATATGCTCAAGCACTTGAGTCGAAGTGGCTTTTTGGTGCATATCTCCGGACAGATGTTCGTCTCGGCCGAAGAGCTCACGGGATTACGGGCCAATCTGATAGCCTTTCTCGAAGAACATCAAGAAATCAACATCCAGGATTTCAAAACCCTGGTCAACGGTTCGCGCAAACACGTCATTCCCCTGGCGGAATATTTCGATCAGGAAAAAACCACCCTGAGGGTCGGCCAAAAAAGAGTCTTAAGAAAAAAGTAGAACCATCAGGATTGGATGTTCTTTTTAGGCCGGATAGGCAGATCCAGAAAGAATGTTGCGCCCAGGCCTTCTCCTTCGCTTTCGGCCGATATCGAGCCGCCCATCTGTTTGGCGGCGTTGGCGCCGGCATGCAACCCATAGCCGCGACCATGCTTTTTGGTGCTGTAGCCGAATACAAACAACTTTTGTAACCGTTCCTTGGCCATACCCACTCCGTTGTCGATGATAGAAAACCGCATGGTGTCGTCATTGAGCCGATAGATCTGTATCTTGAGAAGCTTGTTTTCACTTGAGCCGGCCATAAGAGCCTGATGGGCATTATTGATGAGATTGAGCAGGATCTGGCTTACTTTATATCGCTCGAGAGTCATGGTTTGTTCTTTTTCGTAGTCATGAACAATCTTTATGAGCTTTTTATCCTGTTGCAGCTTGCTCATCTTCAACACCGCATCCATGAGTTGCCCCAATTGGATGGTTTCTATCACCTCCGATGGGCCCGCGTGCATCTGCTGGGTGGCAACCATGGTGTTGATTTGCTCGATATGCCGTGAGAGGTTATCAATCTCGTCGAGGTTTTCGAGATTGAATTTCTCCAATTGCCCGATACTCTTGGTCAAATAGGAAACTATAGTTTCAGTCTTCGGATCCATTTGGGCCGATGCCGGAATATTATATATGATATTTTGAAGCATGCTCAAAGCGGACTGCAATTTTTCCAGGTTGAGCTTCTTCATATTTTCCCGCAACAGACCGGACGATACATTGACACTGTTGAGCATGTTGCCGAGATTATGCAGGATGCCGGTGGCCACTTCAGCCATACCGGCCTTCCAGGATGCATCCACGAGTTGCCTTTGGGTTTCTCTCAATTGTTGCAGGCTTTCTTCCAACTGCTGATTCGAAATCTCGAGTCGCTCCTTTTGCTCCCGCACCTGTAGGGTGCGCTCATCGACAACAACCTCGAGTCTCCTTTTTGCCGCCACGAGGCGCCTGGTATTCCACGCAATCCCCACATACAACAGCCCGAAAAACAAAGCCGCCATACCGACATATGCCAAGTGGGTCCGGTACCAGGGCGCCCGGATGACAAAAGCGAAACTGGCCTCCCGGCTTTCGTGCCCAAAGAGGTTTTTGGCTTTTACCCGAAAGACATAGCTGCCTTCCGGAAGATTGGTGAAGTCCCTTCTGGTTGTATCGGTCCACAAACTCCATTGCTTGTCATACCCTTCCAGAAGATGACTGTATTGATTGGATGAATTGTGCTCGAAATACGCTGCGGCAAATTCGAAGCTCAAGCTGTTTTTTTCATAGGTTAGATCGTATACCAATCCAGAGGGTTGCTCAAGCGATCCGACGGAGAATTTTTGTTTTGAATGCACGTTGTCCTGGTAATAAAAACCTCCAAATGCTACCTCGCGATCATGTATCAACACTTTTCTCATTAATGCATTGAAATCCGAAGCATAGTTTTTGGTCCGGTTTCTATCGAACCGGTACAAGACATCCGCACAACCCATCCATATGGCATCTTCGGTCATGAGCACATCGGCCACCGTCCCTTCTACTTTTTGAAATATCTTGCCGTTCCAACGATAGCGCCCCGAAGCGTCCTTGACAAAGGCACCATAACCCTGCTCGGTATCTACAACGATGTAGGTATCATCGGCCGCATATATTTGTGTGATGACCACATCGTGCTCAGACAACCTATCGGCCAGGTTTGGATCGGGCTCGAATGCAATCGACTTCCCCTTATTCCTTTTTTCGCCGGAGGGTACGAACCGGTATACTCCCTCTCGGCCGGTCACAAAGACGTCGGGTCCAAAACCAAAAACCGTCATTTCGACCAAGTCCGGCAATCCCTGAGAAATCCCAAAGCGATCCAAAACGACTGCTTCCGGGTCATCCGAGGTAAAACGCATACGAGTCAACTTGCTGTTTGCAACCAACCAGATATTTCCATCTGCGTCCGAGTCCATCGAAGTGATGACTTCTTTCATCTCGGCCATACTCTTCAATGAGAATATTTCACCCTTGAATTCATTGGCCTGTCGTTCGAGCTTCAATACCACCAATCCCCCGCCCAACACGGCAGCAAACACCAAATTGGGAAATCTTTTGGACCTGGCAAACCTGAATGCCGCCATCCGGGTACTGGTACCCTGTATGGGAAAGGCTTGTTTGCCCACGATGTGGTACACACCATTGGTGGTGGAAAAAGCAAACAACTCATTTTGATATGAGAACAGGTAAAAACATTCATGCCGCATTCCATCGACCGGCGATACCAGGTATCGATCATCATCTTGTTGGGGGATATATCGAGGAAGATACGTCACGCCCTGAAATCCAGACACATAAACCTTACCGGCATGCTTTGCCAAAGACAAACCGGTATCTTGAAATCCATTGATGTCATTTATCTTTTCTAACGGAGAACCAAGATGCACATACGCAAGTCCGTTGTTCAATGCAAGCCACAAGTTACCATGCTGATCGATCCGGGCGCTCCATACCGTGTTACTACGCAAGCCTCGGTTTCGGTTGAGAATCCGAATGAGCTCACCCTGACGGTTGATGATGACGACGCCGCCCCGATAGGTACCGATGGCGAAACGTCCGCTATCCAGCACATCAAACGATGTCGGTAGGTTGTTTTTGATATAGTCGAAAGCTTGGATCGGATATCTTTCAAGGACGGAAAACAACGTTTTTTCTTTTGCGTCCGGAGCCTTTCTGGTTGACAAATCATACAAATAAAATCCTTTCTCCGGTATCCAAACAATCAGGCGATGCTCTGAAAACCGTGCCGCTAAAGAGGCTCCAGGGATTTGCATCAGATCTTCGGTATAGGGCAACAAGTCGATCTTCGCTGGTTGCACCAGATAGATACCCTGTAAGCTGCCGACGACGATCGAGTCTCCCATCAGCACACTGTCCAACACCCGCTTGACGGGAATGATGGTCATACCCTTGCCGTCCCAATAAAATACACGGTCTCCGGTGACAAAGTATACCCCCCGAGAGGTGGCATGGATGTTGAGGACCATACCGAATACGCGGTCCTTCTCGGGAACTTTTTCAACCAGGGACATATAACCAAGCACCCCTTTGGGGTCTGCCGCCAGGTAGCCCAAATCACCCTGTAAGCCTGCATATACCACTCCGTCCGATCCCAACTCCAAGGAACGACATATGCTACGATTGGGCATGAAAATCTGCCTCCATGACACCCCGTCATACTCCGCGATGCCACCGGAGTTGGCGGCATACACGACTCCGCGCCGATCGATGACGACATCCCAGATTTGCTCGTGCATTTGATAGTCTTTGGCGGAATAATTTTGAACAAACGGCATGCCGATCGGATCGCTGGAAGCGGGGCCGTCTCCCATCAAATACAGATCGAAGACCCCGGGAGGAATGTAATGTAAAAAAAACACCAACCAAGCACAGAGAGTTGCGACCGGCCATAGCATGGGTCGAAGTATCACCCCTTGATTGTTTGTTTGTCAGATGGACGAAAGTCGTAAGCTTTCCCGAACAACGCAATTAATCATGGCATAGCTCTCGATTTTATGCAATTTTTCACTTGAGATCAATCGACTCTGAGTTTTGGAGGCATTACCCATGAGACAAATCTGGATCCCAAAAATCGGCCCGCCCGAGGTCTTGCAGCTGAAAACCGCACCTGATCCCACACCCGGTCCCGATCAGGTTCGCATCAGTGTTCGGGCATCCGGCGTGAATTTCGCAGACATTATGGCGCGCCTCGGACTCTATCCGGACGCTCCGAGACTTCCCGCGGTGGTTGGTTACGAAGTATCCGGCATTGTCGATGCAGTTGGAAGCGCTTGTAATGACCTTCAAGTGGGTGATCGGGTTTTGGCTCTGACCAATTTCCAGGGATACAGTGATGTGGTGGTGGTGCCCGCGTCCCAAACATTTCAAATTCCGGAATCGATTTCTTTCGAGCAGGCGGCAGCCTTGCCGGTCAATTACCTCACAGCCTGGATCATGCTGTTTCATTTTGGCAATCTTCAATCCAAAGATTTGGTATTGGTGCATGGCGCGGGAGGAGGTGTCGGTTTGGCGGCCTTGCAGATATGCCGCCTGCAAGGCGCCGCAGTAATTGCAACCGCCAACCCAGACAAACACGCAAGACTCAAAAAATTTGGGGTGTTACACTGCATCGACTCCCAAAACAAACGTTTTCATCACGAAGTCATGCAAATTACCCAAGGCACAGGCGTGGATCTGGCACTCGATCCAAAGGGAGGCATAACCAACGCGCTGAGCTACAAATGCCTGAAACCTCTGGGCAAGTTGGTTCTCTTCGGTGTTTCCAACCTGGCCCCCGGAAAAACCAGGAATATTCCCGCAGTTTTGTGGAATCTGCTGCGCATGCCTGCATTTAGACCCATAGGTTTGATGAACCAAAACCGTTCGGTCTGCGGTGTCAACCTGGGAAGACTATGGAGCCAAACGGAAAAACTTGCAGACATGCTCAAACAGATCCTCCAAAAAACCTCAACCGGCCGGCTGCAACCCGTGGTGGACCAGACCTTTCCACTCGAACACGCTTCCCGGGCGCACCATTATATCCAGGATCGTAAGAATTTCGGCAAGGTGTTGTTGATACCATAGCTAGATTCTACTTCACATATCGGATTTTCCAATATACTATACAACCCTGAATCCATGGGGCTGCCGGGTGGTATCAAGGCGGCGGGGGGTGTCAACGAGAAGGAGTAATATGTATGGAATCCAAATATCGTCCCATGTGGGAAAAATTGGCCCTCAACCTGGAAGCCCATGATGGTTTGCTGAATGTTTTGGGAAATGTGTACCAGGATATATACCTCGGTCAAAAGAACCGGCCCGAGGGTATGAAGTATTTCGACTTCGTCATGAGCGAGGTGCACGGACTTCGTATCCAGGAGTTGCTGGATGCGCAACAGCAGGGTCGGAAAATCATCGGCTCTTTCTGTGTTTTCGTACCGGAGGAGCTGGTTTTGGCAGTAGACGGTGTGATGGTGGGTCTGTGCGCGGGCGCCGATGTGGCCACCGAAAAAGCCGAGGAGTTTCTACCACGTAATACTTGTGCACTCATCAAAGGTTTTTTTGGTTTCGCTCTGGCAGACGTCTGCCCGTATCTGGCCACTGTTGATCTGGTGGTGGGAGAAAACACGTGTGATGGCAAAAAGAAAGCCTACGAAATCTGTCGGCGCGAAAACATCATAGAAAACCTCTACATCATGGACATGCCGCAGATGAAAAGCGAGGCCGGCCTGGCCCTTTTTCGAAGCGAATACGTCAAATTCGCAAAAGAGCTCGAAAAATTAACCGGAAAAACCATCACACCTGCATCACTCCAAAGAGGCATCCAGGTGGTCAACAACAAAAGACAAGCGCTTCAACGCCTGGCGGCATTGCGATCCGCCGACCCGGCCCCCATTTCGGGTCTGGACGCTTTGCTTATCAACCAGGTCTCTTTCTATGATGATCCCATACGTTTTACCAGCGCAGTCAACCAGGTTTGTGATGAAATCGAAAATCGAATCCAAGCGGGAATCGGTGTGTTCCCGAAAGACCGCCGACGCATAATTTTATCCGGCTGTCCGATGGCCGTACCCAACTGGAAGGTACCGATGGTGGTCGAAAGCAGCTCGGCCGTGATCGTCGGGGAAGAATCCTGCGTGGGAGAACGCGGATTTCGATCCCAGGTGGATGAGAGCGGCCGCACCTTGGACCAGATGTTGGAGCACATCACCCAAAGGTACTTCCAAATCGATTGCGCAGTATTCACGCCCAACCCTTCGCGTCTCGAGCACATCAAATCCATGACAGCCAGAACCAAAGCCGATGGGGTCATCCACTACAACATCCAGTTTTGCAGCCCGTACCAAATCGAAAGCGGATGGGTGGAAAAGGAGCTAGAATCAGTCAAGATCCCCGTTTTGAGAATCGATACCGACTACAGCATGGACGACGTGGAGCAAATCCGAACCCGGGTAGAAGCTTTCATCGAACGCATTTCGGACCGGGAGCTTTCATCATCGACCTAGATCAACCCTTGAGACACCCAAGCTATGTCCATCACAATCGGCATTGATATCGGATCGAGAACCACCAAGCTCGTGGTGTGTGAATGTGGTGAAATCGTCAATTGGAAGGTTGACCCGACTTCCCATGATCCGTTGGCCGTAGCTCGTAAGATGCTCAACGGGCTGGATCCGACCCGATTGGTGGCCACGGGTTACGGGCGCCACCTCATCGCCCGTTATTTCGCTTGCCACACTATCTCCGAGATCAAGGCCGTAAGCCTTGGAGCCAGAAAGCTTTTCCCGGATTGTGGCGCGATTTTGGATATCGGCGGCCAAGACACCAAAACGGTTGCGCTCAATACCAAAGGCGGTATCGCCAAATTTGAGATGAACGACAAGTGCGCCGCCGGCACGGGACGATTTCTGGAGATGTCGGCGGCGGCGCTGGCATTGACGATCGACGAGCTGTCCGATGCGGCGGGTAACACCGATCAGGCCCAAACCGTAAGCAGCATGTGCAGTGTTTTCGCCGAATCGGAAATCGTCTCCATGGTGGCCCGGGGTATTTCCAGAGATGCCATCGCGCTCGGCATCCATCAAGCGGTGGTAAAACGCGCCATATCCATGCTCATGCGCGTATCCGCCGACGGTCCGGTGGTCTTTGCAGGCGGTGTGGCCAAAAACAAAAGCATGTGTCGTTTGCTTGAAAAATCTTTGGGCTCCAACCTATGGGTGGCGAAAAACCCTCAAATCATCTCAGCCCTGGGAGCCGCCGTGGCAAACAGCTCGACTCCATCCAAAAACCTTTAAAATATTTCCTTTCAGGGAGGTTTTGCTCCCTGTATGAAATCGATAAGATACATCATCTCACGGCAAAAGCGCTTTTGATATGACCTCAAAGGAGGCCATCCGGATTAGACCTTGACTCGAACACCCGCCAAATGCTATGGCTTTTGCCCATACATGGGGAGCTTTGCAAAAAGAAGATGATTGACATCAACCAGATAAAAGATCGGGATAAAATCGCCGAAACGTTTTTGGTACAACAAAAGCTGGTGCCGCTCAATAAAAACGGCAAACCATACATATCGGTTGTTTTAATGAACCGATCGGGCGTCGTGGACGGCAGGGTCTGGGACAACGTGGATCAGATGACTGCGCGTTTCGAATCCGGCGATTTCCTAGACATCCGTGCGACCGCGGTGGCCTATCAGCATAAAATTCAACTCAAGATCGAGTGGTTGGAACGCGTTGATCCCTCCAGGGTCGACGCCAAGGATTTTTTACCCGCAACTCATCGCGACTGCGGTTTGATGCTCAAAGAGGCCGATCAACTCATCAACGGCATCAAAACACCTCAACTCAGAAAGTTTCTATCCAACTGGCTGCGAGAACCGGAATTTCGAGAAAAGCTCGCAAGCACACCGGCAGCCAAATCCATCCATCATGCCTACTTGGGCGGACTTCTCGAACATACATTATCGGTCATGCAATTGGCCTCGGCAGTCTGCGATCTTTACTCCCATCTCGATCGGGACTTGTTGATTGCCGGAGCATTTCTACACGATATCGGAAAAATGCACGAGCTCGAATACGAGCGATCATTCGAATACACCGATGAGGGTCGCTTGATGGGTCATATTGTTTTGGGCGTCATGATGCTGGATCATCGTGCGACCAGGCATCCGGGCTTGGATCAGGAAACCTTGGTAAAATTGAGCCATATGATTCTATCACACCACGGCAGCCTGGAGTTCGGTTCGCCCAAAAGACCGAAATTTGCTGAAGCTCTGGCTCTCAACTACCTTGACGAAATGGACGCCAAATTGCAGGTATTCAAAGAAATCAGCGAGCATGAACAAGGAAACAAATGGTCCTCTTTTCAACGATTGTTTGATCGTTATCTACTTCTGGGAAAACCCGAAACCTTGATATGGGATACCAACCGACCGAACAAACCAACCCCGACGGGCAAGGAAGATCCCCCTCAAGACGCGACCTGTTTGGAGCTTTTTTCCACAAAACAATCAGACTCGAACAACTAAAACAGTCATCATCTCAAAACCCATGCGATCTCCATCGGATCGCAACCCATAAAGCGGCCATCGCCAGCATGAAAATGTAGACAAAACCGCCATCCTCCGTCTGCCTACAGCTACAACCGATTGGGTTTTGCTCGGCTTCACATACGCCTTCTTCGTCAATATCCCCGTCGCAATCATCATCCTTCTGGTTGCAAATCTCGTCGGTGGGTTGACACGCCTGACGACACTCGTACCCACCGAACCGAAGTTGACACACCTCTCCTTCACCACAAATATCATTGCAATCCGTACAATCCGAATCCGTACCCAACCGGGTCTCACAGCCATCGCCTTCATCTTGGTTGCAATTTGCGTACTCTGTCTCACATGCGCCGATCATACATCTTCGCATCCTGCAGATATGCTGAGCCACATGATCGAGCTTACAATCTTGTGCAGTCAAACACTCAGCCGCAGTATCCGGAACCTGCATGGTAACGCAATGTACCGATCCGCCCAACCTGATGATGCTGTCGGATCCAATCATATCGATTGCATGTTCCGGCAAGGCGTATTGATACACGGCCCGGGCTTTTTCATCGTCCCCATTCTGATAGCCGGGAACCAAGATCCGATTGTTGACCATAAGCGAATTGGTATAAGTATACCAGGTACCATCCGACTGCCAACCGGGTATGCGGTAGACCTCATACACTTTACCGGGCTTGCATTCAAGAGTCGAAAAGTAGGCGGCCGCATCCTCCAAGGGCTTTTTGAACGGAGCCTGGTCGCATTCGGCCACCAACACCTTGCATTCATCCAGAAGTTTTACAAACATATCGATATGCCCGGTACCATCGGCAGGCCCACCCGAAGGCAGACTGGCATAATCAAAAACATGAATTGTATGAAAATTGTACGCTTGACGTAATAGCTCATCGACCTGATCTTCGGACAAGTGATCGTTCCATACGTAGGTACGCCGGGTCATAAACAGCCCGCCCCGGCCGTCGCTCAAAAGATTACCACCATCCAAGATCAACGATGTTGTGTAACACCCCACCTGAACCTCCGAAGCGACTTTGCAGGGTATCTGGTCATCGTACGGACGAGTTTGGTCATGCCGGTAGACGGTATCCACGATGCCCAATCCGCCGGACTCTTCCCGAATTCCAAACGGACCGTAATCCCGAACCCATACCGAATTGTACGAAAAATTAAAAGCGCGGTAGTATTCCGAATCGATACCGGCTATGCTCGCCGGTCCACCCACCATCCATACTTCAGCGTCTGCATTCATAACACCCTTCGCTATACTCGTCAACATCGTCTGAAAACCGGCCCAAGTCATCACCACCGCCTGAACCGGCTCGAACTCGGCCGGAATACGAAAATCCCCTTGCGGGGGATCTCCTAGATGGTACTGCGGTCGCGATGCGGTTTGTCTGCGAAGCTCGTCAGGTGTCGCCCAATTGGGCAATACCTGCGTTGATCCATCCGGTTCGTTGACACGGGCGATAGAATCCGACGTAGGAAACCAAAGAAGTCCGAAAGCCACCGCCATACCAATAAGCACAAGACCGCGTAACATATTGTCTCTACCTTTCTCCCAACGCATGCCCCATGAAAAAGACTCACAAAACCAACCGCTCCGGCGCGGTTTCAGGAATAATCTACCGCATTTCCGGTAGTTTTTGCAATCCTCTCCTTATGATTGCCAGTTTTGATCGATAGTCGTTAACTTACAACGAGTTACACTCCCTTGAGGATGATTTTAGATAACTGGGCCGTAACATTGCATATAACGGCCTATCAAGATGTTGCACTTGACAAGTCATCCACTGACGATGTGGGTCGTTTTTAACCTACCAACAAACACCTCTGGTCATCCTGGAATGCTTTTATCCGGTCATCCTGGAATGCTTTTATCCAGGATCCAGCCTTAATTACATCGGTTCTGACAACCGCAATCTCTATACTGGAAGCGTGACTGGAAAATCGCTTTGATTGAAAAAAATAATCCTTTTGGAACGATTTGTACGACTGTCTCTGATTGAGCATTCAATCTGGATCCTGGATAAAAACATTCCAGGATGACAATTTTTGGGTTTCTTTATCCATAAAACGACGCTTGCGAATTTATGCACGCTTTCTGAAAACCCTTGAAGGTTAACTTTCTTGCCCCTCTACGGTAACTTTGTTTCGCTCAGGATTGTGACTGCCGACTAATACTGATATGATTTCCCGGTATTAACTCGATATACCGAATAATCTTTTTGCATTCTGGGTGGTGGCTTCGGCCACTTTCATCGGATCGATCGATTTGATCTCGGCGATTTTTTTCACCACCAATTCCACATGTCTTGGCTCATTGCGCTTTCCACGATACGGCTCCGGCGCCAAAAAAGGACAATCGGTCTCGACCAGCAACATCTCCAGCGGTATTTCGGCTACCATGCGCCGGAACTGTTCCGATTTTTTATAGGTAATCGGACCGGCAATACCCAAATAGAAATGCAGATCCCGGGCTAGGCGCAATAGAGTTTCGCTGCCCCCGTAACAGTGAATGACTCCACCGGTTCGGTCACATCCCACCCGCCTCAAGATAGCGGCTGTATCTTCATCCGCCTCGCGCGAATGCACCACCAGAGGTTTTCGGTTTGCGACCGCAAGTTTCGCAAGAGCTTCAAAAAGCTCACGCTGCAACTTACGGGGCGCGTGATCATAATGATAGTCCAGACCGATTTCTCCTACGGCCACAACCTTGGGACTTTTGAGCAAAGCCTGTATATGATCCACAACTTGTTCTTTTCGCTGCACAAAAGCATCCTGCACAACCCTGGAAACATCCGTTTTGGGATCGCCGTTCCATTGAATCTCCAAATCGGCATCATGAGGATGTATCCCAACGGTTGCAGATATTCTGGACTCCCGTTCGGCCAGCTCAACTGCTTGCCCGGCTCCCTCCGATCCCTGACCGGAACCGATGGTTACAATATGCTCGAGACCCGTTTGCCAGGCCCTCGAAAGTACCCCATCCAAGTCGTTCGCATACACGTCGAAATCCAAATGGGCATGACTGTCGATGAGCATCATTGGTTTTATCCTTTCAATTACCCGAAAATCCTTCACTGTTGTTGCGGTTCGAGATCCACGATGGCTTGTGCAGCTACCTCTGCCAACAATGCATCCTCTTTCTGACGGCTCAGGGACATCAACAACTCCAAACAGCGGGTATCTTCGAGCCAAGCCAGTCCACGAACCGCATCCAATTGGTGGTTATCGTATGGATCGGAAGCTACTTTCATCAATACATCCAAAGCCTGCGGCATCTTCAACCTCCCCCATAGCTCGAGGGCAAAACCGCGCTCCTCCGATTGGAGTGAATCGAGTTTTACGGCCAGGAAATCGCTGCCTTGCCTATCGCCCAACCGATGCAGACCCGCCGCAGCCAGCATGCGCTCCAATGGATGCAGACTCCATTTCGAGAAAAACCGTTGCAGATTTGAAAGGGACTTTTCGGATCCCAACTCGCACAAGGCCTCCAGGGTCATGAAACATAGATCTTTTTTATGCAATGCTTGCAGCAATACCTGCACTCCGGTGTCATCTTTCCTCCAAGCCAGCTCTATAGCCGCCTTGAATCGCACCATAAAGTCCGGATCGGATATCAACTTTCGAAGATAAAATCCCGATCGTCGGTCACCCGAGGCACCCAATGATTCCGCCGCTCGACCACGAATGATGGGATCGGAGTTCTCGAGATTCGACACCAATTCCTGCCAAGAATGGTCTATCATTACCTGCACCTTCTGCAATCACAAGCCGAACCCGGTAGAATGCGACTTTGCATGGATTTGTTGACAACCCCGAAACCCATGTCGACAGCCGAAGATTACTTCGTATTCCTTGGTCCCTGGTCTGACCTTCCATTGGGGCTGGGGGCGTTTTCTCCAGGAGCTTTTCTTCTTTGGCGCGGTTTCCTTCGGGCTCTTCGTTTGGGGCGCGGTCTTTTTGATCGGTCATCACCCTGATCTTTCGGGCTTTCATTTTCCGCAGGTTTCAATCCCTGGTCGCTTGAATTGGATTCACGTTTTTCCTTGAACGGCCTGGTGATTGAAAACGGCGGGACCTGTGCCGGCTTCGAATTTTTTTCCGGTTGTTCCCGCTCGGGCTCGACCGGCGGTTGCTCATCCAGAAGTTTTTTGAGCTCGGGGGTTTTTTCGAGATCTTCAAAGTCATCCGTCTCTTCCGCTTCACCCTGATCATCGATGACCCGAAAAGAGTTATCCAGCTTGTCGACTTCGATCGTCACCACTTTCTGCTCGACTTGAACTCTTATCTTTCGAGCCAAAACCTCCAACTCGATAACCTTGCCTCGACCCTCGGGTGTATCAATGACGTCTCCGGGTTTGGGAAGTCCCTTTTTCATTTCACGATAGCAAGCGTCTTCATAGACCAAACAACACATCAATCTTCCACAAATGCCTGACAATTTCTGCGGATTGAGGGCCAGGTTTTGATTTTTTGCCATCTTGATCGATACGGGCACAAATTTTCTCAAGAAGCGGGAACAACATATATGTTGACCGCAGACACCGATACTGCCCAACATCTTGGCCTCATCACGCACACCGATTTGACGCATCTCGATTCTAACGTGCAGTTGCTGCGCCAAATCACGCACCAAGGCCCTAAAGTCGACTCTTCCGTCAGCCGTAAAATAAAAAATCGCCTTGTTGCCCCCATGCAAATAGGCAACCCGAACAAGTTTCATGGAAAGATCACGCTCTACGATCTTTTTACAACAAAAAACAAATGCTTCTTCTTCGCGCCTCTTGTTGCGCCGAATCAGCAACATATCTTCTGAACCGATTCTTCGTTCTATCTTGCGTAACGTTTTCCTGTCTTTGTTTTCACCGATGAACACCACTCTACCAAGATTCAAATCTCGATCGTTGTCCACCACCACCCAATCTCCAATGGAAAGATTCATGTCCATCGGATCAAAATCAGCCACCTTCCCATCATCCAGCGCAACACCCACAATTCGATATTGGGGCGAAGCCGTCGACTCCACCGCCGCACCCATCAGCGAGGGTACATTCTGCTCATCGGACACCGAGGTCTGTTGATCTTTATTTTCTTGTGAATTCAAGATTGCCTCACAGCAAGTAAAACGGATTCCATGATCATCTGGGGATTGGCATACACTTTGAGCGTTTTGCGGCTCTCACGAATCCGATCGATCAGCACCAGCAATTGGGTCGCGTCGAAATTTCGGGCCTGCGCGTTCATCCAATCCAACCGATCATGATTCAATACCAATTCCGCGCCCACTTCAGTTTTGATAAACAATACATCACGCAACCACATCTCCATCAAATCCAACGAGCATTCTACTTCCTGTCTCGATTGACCCAGAGTCTTCGCATTTTCGAGAAGCTCAGCCATATCACTCTTAGGTACAGCACCCAGTGCCTGCGCCATCCGATCGCGGGCTTCCAAAATGTCTGCGTTGTACAGATCGACGGCCCGATCTACGCTTCCATACGACATGGATGCCAGCACTTCGGCCGCCTGCGGCTGTACATCCAACTGTTCGCTTAGATACCGCATAAGCCGGTGTTTGTCCAGCGGACCGAATGACAATCCCTGGCATCGCGACCATACCGTCGGCAACAGGGATGCGGGATGCGAGCTGACCAAAATGATCAACGAGGCCTGATTCGGCTCTTCCAAGGTCTTCAAAAAACGATTCTGACAGTGCAGGTTCATGCGATCCGACTCAATGACCACAACGACTTTCCACTTTCCTTGATACGGCTTATGCCTGAACAAATCGGCAAGCTCTTCGATTTGGCCCGCTCGTATCTGATCGGATGGTTGGCGGCGGCCTTGAGGTTGTACAATCCCCCGCTCCACCAGGGTGTGCTCTGGAGCCACCAAGCGTACGTCCGGATGGGTCATTTTCTCGATTCGCATGCAGTTTTCACAGCGATAACAGGGATCTGCCTGCTCATCCGGTGATGTGCAGTTGAGAAGCTTGGCAAACCAAAACGCCACTTTTTCTTTACCAACCCCCTCGGGTCCGTGAAAGACATAGGCGTGGGCTACCCTTCCGGATTCCCCGGCCCTCTTCAACATTTGGATTGGTCGTCTATGACCCGATATCGACTCTGCTTCCAACACGGAAGAACCACCTCTTTCTGCAAACATTTTCATGGATCGAAACCTCGAAGTCAAAGAATTTCAAATTGATTTCAACCAAAAAGACCGCCGTCACTCCAAACCAATGATCGAAAACCGCTTCAGCGATCGTCGAAATATTGATTTTTTCTTCAAATCCTAGTTAAATAAATGGTAATGGGATTTTTTCCAAAATTCGCATTTGCATTCGGTCTGGCAGGCTCGATACTGGTATCGTATATCCTATCCGTGCAAACCGGCAACGGCCGGCAGGATCCGCAAACCAAACATCCGTCAAAACCATTGTCGAAAACTGACACAGTATTTACGATGGGTGCTGCGACCCATGAGATCATGCGATCACCCCAACCAACCGATACATCAGTCACACGGCGCCTGGCCCAACAGGTCGAAAAAAAATCGAACAAGAAACCAATCATTCGAGTAGGCCGAGAACCGGTTCAGCTGGGCAAGCGCACGTTACGTATTTTGCAAAAAAGCCGACCTCCCAAAATCCACGTCATGACGCCCACCAATCCAAGCTATGTAGAAACCGAGTGGATCACGGTTCGCGTCAAAAGCGAACCACGCGCCTATTTGAGAGTCGGCGAACGTCCTTTGTTGGAAACCGCCAGAGGAGTATACGCTGGGAAAATACAACTTCAACCCGGAAAGAACCAATTGACGGTTCACGCCCGGGATATTTCTGGAAACACGGCCACAACCACCCTTACAATAACTTGGATCGACGAAAAAAGAATGCGCCGAACCCAGGACCGGCTAAGAGCGCTCATGGCTCAATTGGATGAAATCCAAAAGATATCACGAGAAATCGATACCCGCACCGAGGAGCTCATCCACAAGATCAATACGACGCAGGATGCCGATACCATCAACCGCCTCAGCAAGGAACGCCAGGAAATCAACCAAACCAAGCTCATGATACAATCCGAAATTCAACAAGCCATACAAGCCATCGACAGCCTACTTGCGAAACGCGAGTGAATTGATTCTGCTCTTGATCAGTTTTCCAATGCAAGTTAGCTTATTCTCCGTCGCGAACTTGGGTTTTTTCCTGGAGACCGGGTTGAAATCTATGAAATACATATGGTTACAGTAGTTGCAACCTGAAAACATGGAGTCCTGAACCAAAAACCAGCTTGGAAGCCAGAATTTGCAAGGAGGATCGTATGCAAAAATCTACCTTAGAATACACCTTGGCAGCCTTGATCATCACATGCATGGCCGGATGGGTCGGATGCGATAAAAACACGCCCGAACCCAACCCTACCTCCCTCGATAGCTCCCAACTCATCGAGAAAGGCGAAGAGGCTTTCTACCAAAGTCAATATGAAAAAGCCTTGAAGTATTATCAAAATGCACTGAAATACAAACCCGAATCAGCCGATCTTCACAATCGGATCGGAATGACTCTGAGATTTCTATACAACCAGAACTCTTCCGAAGAGCTGAAAGTAAAAGAAATCGAAGCCTTCAAGAAAGCCGTGGAGTTGGACCCAAAATTCACGGCCGCTTGGATCAATCTAGGCTCCGCGTGCTTGCATGCCGACCAAAAAAAACAGGCCGCCGAGGCTCTCAAGCAGGCGCTCGAGCTGATGCCCTCTCATCCCGACGCCGATCAAATCAAAAAGCTCATCCTCGAGGCCGAGGCAAACCAAGACTCCAAGTTCTAGTTTCTCGTTCAACCCTTTTATGCTGCGCGATCTTTATGGATTCTGTCGATTCTGGTACAATCGAAGGAGTAGGTAGAGCATCCGGAAGATCTCACCAACTCACTGATATCCTGGGAGGTCGATTCAATGTCGATTCATGCATGGATAGGTTGCTTGTTCATTTTCGCCTTTTTCCTTCTGGCCTGCCCCGGGTCTCCGGATACAATCTGTGAACCCGGGCCTTGCTGCGATGCAAATGGGGATTATAAACCCAAAGATGCTCAATGCAACCAATGGGAAGAATACCGCTGCGATCCAAGCGACACCTGCGGAGCGGATCCACAAAAACGCTCCGTGAAACAGTCCTGTAGTGGTACATCGTCGGAATGCAACGGCGACACCGACAACCCGGCTTGGACCGACCTGACACCCTGTGATGAAGATCAGGCCTGTGAGACCGACGGGAAAACCTTCGCCAAATGCGCCGATTGCGACTACATCTGTCATGCGGGCGCCTGCGCTGTAGGTTTCGCCAAAGTCAGCGCCGGACGCTATCATTCCTGTGGGTTGAAAAACGACGGCACCATCGCCTGCTGGGGCGATAACCGATTGGAGCAGGCAACCCCGCCCAACGGGACCGGCTTTGTGCATATCGACGCCGGAGACGACCACAGCTGCGCCGTCAAGTTGGATAAATCGGTGGTTTGCTGGGGGAAGAACAACTACAATCAATCGGTTGCCCCGGTGGAGAAATCTTTTCTTGCCGTTACGGCAGGCGGGGTACACTCCTGCGGTCTTAGGGACGACAACGTGGCGGTCTGTTGGGGAGCAGGAGTGGAAAATACCAACTCAAACCCACATTATGGGCAGTCCAATCCGCCTCGAACCACGTTCACCCAGGTAAGCGCCGGACTCTATCACTCCTGCGGTGTCAACATTGATCAAAGAGCCACATGCTGGGGACTTGACGATTTCGGTCAAATTACAGTTCCGGAAGCCAGCATCAATGAAAGTTTTGATTTCATCTCTACCGGATACAACCACTCTTGCGGTCTCATGCCTGGCGGCTTGGCAACATGTTGGGGCGCCGGAAAAGAAGATCAAGGCTCATTACCCCATGTCGGACAATCCATCCCTCCCGAAAACGCGACATTTTCCCAAATCAGCTGCGGGGCCAACCACACCTGCGCCATTTCAACCGATACCTCCATCAAATGTTGGGGATTTGATGATGAAGGCCAAGCCAAACCACCGGCCGGAAGCGGTTATATTTCCATCAGCGCTGGATACAAGCACAGTTGCGCGGTGGCATCAGACAGAACGGCCACATGTTGGGGAAATAACCTCTGGGGTCAAACCAGTCCGCCGGCGCCTTGATCGGCATGTGCGCTGTGATCGTATGGTTTAGTTGTCGACACCGGGAACCATATCGATGAAATGCAACAGGTTACAACTTTTGAAGTTTCATGATACAAGATTTTGAGACGGCGTCGAATCAGGGTTTCTCCGTGATCCAATCCGCCAAGTTCCTGCGGGCACTCTCCCAAACATCCGGTTCGGTGGGCCAGCTGATATCCGTGTGTACGTATGTGGGGTCATCTTCGTTGTCAACCCCGATTTCCCATAACACCTTCGGTACCATTCGATCGAGCAACTTCCGTACGCCCTCGGGATTTTTTTTGGCCGCCTCCACCAAGTACTCCACATCCTGAATACCCCGGCGCCAATGTTTCAATCTCAGGCTCGCAAAAGGTCCATCTATCGAATAGGAATCACCCGGGTGGGATTGATCGGTCCCGGGATAAAACAATACACCTTCACCATTGGCATAATTCCATCCCGTCCGGCCGAGAACCGGATCCGCGCGGGAATCGCATCCGTTGGTCTGCGCTCGTTGAAAGACGTTGGTTTCTACAACCTGGGCGCAGTGGTTGTTGTTGTAAAAGGTAGACGCCCACAAAAACCATCTATCGATCCCCAGTTTATATTGTGTCCAAGCCATCTGACGCATGGCAACGCCGTCATCCTCGATGGCGACCGTACCACAAGCAGGTCGCATGGTGTTATAAACCCAAACAGGTCGGCCTTTTTCCCGCACCAAACCCAGCGCCTCATTCCACTTGCGGGTTATCCCGAACATGGCGCCGGAACAGGCGATTTCCAACGAGGGTATGTGTTTCAAAGCAACCGGAATAGATACGGTCGACATACTCCGAAGTCTTTTACCCGGACCCGAATTGGAGGCCAAATACCGGCACCATTGTTCTACTTGGGGGTAGTCTTTTGACGTAGGCTCATCAAGAAGATAAAGAAATGTTTCCGTCCCGGGTGCGTTGGTTTCGAACCACTTGATCCAGGCATCCGAATGAGCGTGCATGGCGTTCTCTCCGCCCGACTTCCATCCCCAAGACCCATACGTACCGATGGAAAAAACATCGTTTCCCAGACCCATGCCAGGTCCCTCGTAGCCATGCACCGGAGTAAAAAGCGATCCATCCAGGCGGGCTTTCCAAGCGGGCCGCGGCTCGTCCTTTTCCCAAACCTCGGAACCATAATTGGAGTCAATTAGAGTCACTCTATGCCGACGAGCCAATAGAAAATGCTTATCAATCAAACGATTGGATTGTTCAGCCAAGGGTGTGCGATCATTGGGCCACCGGGTACCGAGATACCTGTGGTTGATGTCTTCCACCACAAGATGCACCATGGTTTTACAGCTGGATCGATCCGCAAGCTCGAAATCCAGTACATCCAAAGAAACCGGTATGTTTTTTAATGTCTTTTCCTGCATGACGGTCAAAAATCCATGATATCGACCGGCAGGTGTGTTTTTAGAGATGTAGACATCCACCCAAATACTTTGGTTGCTTTGGGCCGGAACTTCAAAAGAAGGATGCAACTCCAAAGGCACCGCGATATCCGGATAATATTTGTCCGCTCCCGGTCGATCTTTCCAATCGGAACCCCACTCGGCCCTACCATTTCCTTTCATGGGTCTTCTAAGGGATTTTGGAATGTGCCTTTCGTCATAACTTGCCGCATAATTAAATACGCTCAATCCTCGAATTTGAAGATATCTGATGTAAAACAATTCGATCGGGCGTTCAATCCATTGAAATAGCTCTGCGCGCCGAGCATCCTTCGACCCGATCACCGCATCCTTTGGACCGTGCAATTGTTGAAATTTCACCGAAACCTCTTGGGCCGGGCCATGCGCAGCTTCCAAAACAAGATTGAAGGCTATCACCTCATTCCTAGCCCCGAAAAGCACAACCCGACTACCATCCCAGATCGTGTTGATAACCGCCGCCGGGCTGTTGCTGGCTCGAAGCTCATCCCTTCGTACTTTACTCTCTCCGGTTGCAGCCCAAATCGCCGTGAGTTTACCTACCTGAAAAGTCTCGATATTTTTATTTCGAGAAGCCTTTGTTCTCGACTCTTCAACCAATGCGGTCTCGGATGAAACGCACCACTTACAACCCTGAGGGGCTGCGGCAACCAAAAACGCAACCAAATACATGAGTCGATTGCCCGAAAATACTCTCTTCATATTTGCCCCTTATGGATCGTTGATTGGCAACAAGTATATAAAACCTTTCCCCCGAAATACCACAGCCGGATTTTCTTGGCTACCTGTTTTGCATACGATGTCAGCTCGGGTTTTTTTCATAAATACAGAATTTTTACTTGACATCTGTGGCCAAGATAAGGTATGGGATTTACAATGTGTATGGGTTTTATATCTAGTTGGGTATTTAAAACCACGTACAAGTTATATTTGGACAGATTGTTTCGGGGTTGAAGTTAGATTTTATAGTTTTATAGATTAGAAAGCAGCATGCACCCATGATTGATGTGAAATTGGTTGTTCCTACAACATATATAAATGTCAATCCACAAATCCGCAGGATAACAGTAGGTGGGGCATCCGAGGGTGAAGGTGTGCATGCCGGCTCGAAGTCTTCTACACACCCCGGCATCCGTGCAAATTGTATCGTCTTGGACGGTGCCTCGACCAATGCAACCTGGTAGCAATGATTTGCATCCACGAGATTGGCAAAATGGCATGAAAGGAGATTTGAAAATGGCGCAGAAGCAACACCACACCAAGTTTTTCGTTGTAGAGAAAAACCTCGCCGGCAAAAACGCTCTTCACCTGGCTTCCGAGTTAAACAACATGCCCATGAACGAATGGAATCGCATGTACTTGGATTGTAGTCATGTAAAGAAAATCGATGCGACCGGTCTGGCGGTCTTGGTTCGACTCTACTCTCAATTGTGCATCAAAGGCAAAGAGCTGATGTTGACGGATGTTCCCCAGCCCATCCAAAAACAGCTCACCCAACATGGCCTGTGGGATTTATTTCGGTGCATTCCTCAGACTGGTTATCCTTTGCACAGCAACAACTAAACCACTCCCGACGACCGACCCAATCGGCAAATCGGTATACATAAAAAACAAGCCGTCATTCAAACAATTTAGGGATGGTCCCGATTACGGGAGCTTGAGTCAATTCTTCGACTTCTTCTTCTCTGCGTATGGTGCTTGAAAGAAATTCGGCAGCAAAAACCAAAACCAATCCCGCCAGTACTCCACCCATGGCGCTGCCCATAAGAATCAGCATCATGCGTGGACTAAAAGGAAAATCAGGCAATGATGCGGGTTGTAATACCCATATTTTGTTACCTTCGTCATACAACGCCAGCGCTTTGGTCACCTGAGAATCCTCGTAACGTTCCTGCAAATTGCGGTATACTTTGGTCTTGATTTCTACATCCCGCCTCATGCGAGTAAGGGTCTTTTCGGTCTCGGCAACGCTTTTGGCCATGGTTTTTGATTCGTCCAATCGACTTCTCAGCAAGCTGACATTTGCAGCCAACGAATTGACTTCCTTCTCCGCTTTTTTGTACTCTGCATGTTCGCTGCTTAAAAATTCGGTTTGCTTGAATCCTTTAATGCGTTCTTCCAGTTGACGTTTCCTTCGCCGGCTTTCTTGCAGCTTTATCTCAGCCTCCATGAGCGCCTTTTGATAGGTCAAATATACATCCATATTGGCCTTTTGAAACTCGGGCAATTCGCTGGCGTGTTCGCGTTTAAATTTTGCAATATCTTCTTCGGCCTTATCCAACTCGCTTCGTATGCGTAGCAATTCTTTTTTTAAAAACCGGGTGGCATCTTCAACGGATTGTTTCTGGGGCCGGCGCATTTCAGAAATCACGCTGTTGACCAATTCCTCCAAGCCCTTTTGTACAAAATCCGGCGAGTGACCCACCAAATCAATGTTGATCAATCCGCCCCCCAGCTCATAGGCCAGGATCTGGGTTCGAAAACCCATTACTTTGGCTTTGATCATCTTGCTCGAATCATTATCTTGAATTCGATCCAATTTCCGAAGCACGCGCTCCAAGTTACCCTCATCCCCCAAAATGGTTTGGATAACCGGCAAGTAACGCTTCAGTGACCATTGACCCATCATTCCGGATAGAAATGGATTGACGACTCCGCTTTCTTGAACCATGATCTTGGTGGAAGAACGAAACCTTTTGGGAGTGTAATGATACGCTATGGCACCGGTTAAGGGCGCCAAAACCAATGGTATCATCAGCATTTTCCAACGATATATCAATACTTCCATGATAAATCGAAGATCGATCTGCTTCTTGCTTTTACTCATCTAGCGTTCCTACCTTGATTTTCCAATCTTTCGTAGTCTGATGTATGGATTCACTTCAATGCTTTGATCTCAATGTTTTTCCAAAAACTCGAGCTACTTTTTTTTCTTCTTATCTCTGCTTTTTTGCCAATGTAAATTTCGCTCTCCTTCCGGAACCACCTGGGGCTCTTGATCTTGAAAAAATAGATCCCACTCGCCTTCACCCATACCGAACACCGGCAGCAACGTAAGCTCTACATTGTCTTCAAGAAAAAACTCCCAGGGTTGGCCATCATCGGACCATTTGTTGGTGTTTCCGGGTAGGGTAAGAATCTGAAGCCGGTGTACGCCTTTTTTGAGTGAAAAATTACGTTCATCCCCATACTGTAAAGTCCCCTTTACCTCTCCATTGAGCTGAATGGCTACTTTGCGGGTACTCGGATCTTGGTGCCGAATTCGTAAAGAGGGAGCACAGGCGGAAATTGCAACCAATAGGCATAATGATAATCCAGTTCGAATCCAAAATTTCGCGTTCGGTTTCATCTTCATCCCCCTATGGATACGAGCAACACAACCGATGTGGCCAGCATCGCCAAATTGGATATGAGATGAACCGTATCCGACCAGTAATCCGTCACATCTCTATCCACCAAAACGGTATCTCCGGGTTTGATGATGATTTGCCCC
>JBFFBT010000033.1:0-27120 GCA_041560255.1 Myxococcota bacterium
GCATGCCAACACTTGCTCGGTGCAGGATTTTATGAGACTTTCAAAGATTGGATGCGAGGGCATCCTGGCGGTTGCGGGTCCTGAGGGTGGGTTTCGATGCCCGGAATCGATATGGGATCATTTCCGAAGACTCCATCATATTGATGTGCCCAGGGTGCGTTCCGTGGGTCTCAAATGCCTGTTGGCTCTAGGAGCACATCCAGTGGGCCTTCCGGAGACCGATGTGGATAGGTTTTTGGAGGGATTGCCGAAGATATTGTTGGACTATGGCGCGGCGGCGATCGGAGAAGTCGGGCTCGAGCATGCCGGGGCTCTGGAGGAGTATGTTTTCTCGAGCCAGCTGGAAATCGCCGCCGAGATGGATATGGTTGTGGTGGTGCATACACCTCGAAAAAACAAGGCCAGGGTTACCGAAAGGATTATCCGGCTTCTTCAGGACAGCCGGTTGAAATGCTGGCGGGTTTTGTTGGATCATTTGGATGCGGAGCTTACACCGAGAGTACTGCAGCTGGGTGCTTGGGTAGGTTTGAGCATTCATCCCGCAAAACTTGGGCCCAAAGATGCCGCCGAGATCATTGACCAAAACGGAGCCGATCGTATCGTGTTGAACACCGATATGGGAGCCAATCCGTCCTATCTTTTTGGGGTTTCGGCCACCATGCAGGTATTGGGTGAAATGGGTGTGGATGCAGGCAGCATCTGCAGTGTGGTGAAAGACAACTTATGCAATTTCTTGGGTCTCGATTGAGCGCGAAATCCGATCAACCAATCATTGCAAAGATTCTCAAGCTGCTCTTAGAGCAAAAAGCCCCGGTGCGCATGCGGAAATTGGTCCGCTTGTTGGGATTACCGATCGAATCCAAACGGCGAATCCGACGTTTGGTGCAAGGATTGGTGCGGGAAGGTCGAGTTTCGGCCGAAGGTCGAGGTCGATATGCCGTAATCGGCGAGCCACACCGAATCAAAGGGACTCTTGTTAGAAAAGGAAGAGCTTTTGTCCTGAAACCGACGGAAAACAGTGAAACGGTTTTGTTGTCGGTGCATCCGGATGATCGAGCAGGCGCTTTGCCGGGGGATACGGTGTTGGCTGTCGCCAAGCTGGGACAATTTAAAGGAACTCCAAGCGGGCGTATTGTGGAAATACTCCAACGTGGACACAAACCTGTCTTGGGCATCGTTCAAAAGGGACCCAGACGCTGTAGGATAGTACCTGAGGACCCGCAGCTCAATCAATCCTATTATCTGGATAAAGATGTTTCGGCTGATCTCGGGGATGGAATGTTGGTGGCTGTAAGCATTCCTGAGGATTCGGAAGGTGGTCGCAGGCAGGCGCAACTGGTAAAGATTCTAGGCGCTCCGGGAGATTTGCATACCGAGTTGGAGCGCATCATTTTAGAGTACGGTTTGAATGATTCGCATCCTGTGGACGTCGAGCGAGAGATGTCTGAAAAGACGGCTCTTGTGGATAGGGTTGCCAGAAAGGATTTGAGAAAGCTGCCTCTGGTTACGATCGATCCGGATGACGCTAAGGATTTTGATGATGCCGTATGCGCCGAGAAAACGTCTTCGGGGTATCGCTTATGGGTGTCCATTGCGGATGTATCTTCATATGTAAAGCCCGCGGGTGCAGTGGATCGCGAAGCGTGTCATCGTGGTTTGAGCGTGTATTTTCCTGCCGGTGTATTTCCCATGTTGCCTTCCGGTTTGTCCGAATACGCATGCACGCTGGCGCCCGGGAGGATCCGACGTGCGATGACCGTGGAGCTGGAACTACATCCCGACGGCGCTGTGCGAAGTGCAAATGTATATCGATCTCTAATGAAGAGCGCGCGGCGCCTGACCTATCGGGAAGTTCAACAAGCTTTGGATGGTAAGCCGTCTCGAAAAACCCGTCCGATACAGTCTCATCTTCTGTTGATGGCTGAATGCGCCGGTTTGCTAATGGAACGAATCAATGCCCGAGGTGCTTTGGACTTGGATATTCCCGAGCAGGAAATTCGTTTGAATGATAAACAGCTACCCGTTGAAGTGAGACCAAAACAACGCCTTTTCGCCCACCGTCTTATCGAAGCTTTCATGATAACGGCCAACGAAGCGATAGCCAACTTATTGCAGCTGTCGAACACGCCTTGCATATATAGGGTACATCCACCTCCAGAAGCGGATAAAGTTACGGCTTTCATTCAAATGGCCCGAGCTTTGGGGATCGATTTCAAAGACGGAGTGGATAACGATTCACTGAAAAAGCTGTCGGATTATCTTAAAGGGATCAAAGATGGGCGAAAAAATCAAATTGTCCATCAGTTGTTGCTCAGAAGCTTGATGCAGGCCAGATATGATGCGGATCCGGCCGGCCACTATGGTCTTGCAAGCGATGCCTATCTGCATTTCACCTCACCCATCCGGAGGTATCCCGATTTGGTGGTGCATCGTCAGGTGGCGAGCATACTGGAGGCCCACCCGCAAGGTGGTGTCTCGGTTTTTGAAAAGCCGAGGGTATCAAACTGGTGCTACAATCATGAGCAACTAGAAAACATTGCTGTGTGGTGCACGCAAGCCGAAAGACGCGCCCAAGAGGCCGAGCGGGCCGCGGGGCGTTTATACCAGGCTGCATACATGCAAGAGCATTTGGGTGAAGTGTTCAACGCCGCCGTATCATTTGTGACCGAGTTTGGTCTCTTCGTGCAAATCCTTCCATTCGGCATAGAGGGTTTGGTGCATATTTCCAGGATGACGGATGACTACTATCGCTATATTCCTGACCGGATCATGCTGGTCGGCAGACGTACGGGAAAAATCTATAGGGTGGGAGACGCATTGAAAATCAGAATCGAATCGATCGAGCTCTCGAGAGGCGAGATTGATTTGGGCCTGATAAGCTGATGGTTGTTGGATGCGGGATGTTGGTTTCGGCAAGGAAATGAGGTGAGCGGGTATGCTGATTCGAGAGAGATTGGAGGACCTCGAGCACCGTATATATCATCCCAGGGCATCATATTCAGACTCTACCCGGGGTAGGGCCAGACAGGAAAAGGCTTGTACGGTGCGGCCGGCCTTCCAGCATGATCGGGATAAAATATTACATTGTAAGGCATTTCGCAGATTATTGCATAAAACCCAGGTTTTTCTCTCGCCGCAAGGTGATCACTACAGAACCCGCATGACCCATACATTGGAGGTGAGTCAAATCGCCAGGACGCTCGCAACCGCCCTCCGGTTGAATGATCAACTCACGGAAGCCATTGCCTTGGGGCATGATTTGGGACATACCCCCTTTGGACATGCCGGAGAGGATGCTCTGAATCAAATGATTCCCGGGGGATTTCGACATGTCGCCCAGAGCGTGAGGGTGGTCGAGATCTTGGAAAAAGAAGGTCATGGGCTCAATCTGACCTGGGAGGTTCTGGACGGTATCGCCAAACACTCCAAAGGCAAAGGGAAGATTTTGGGAGGAGCGGGCCATCATCTACCTCGGACACTCGAGGGTCAAATCGTGCGGGTGGCCGATATCATCGCATACGTCAACCATGATCTGGATGATGCGCTTCGCGGCGGAGTGCTTCGATTGCAGGATGTCCCCAAAAACCTGCTTTCGGTCGTCGGACGTACCCATTCGCAGAGAATTGCGCGTGCAGTCAAGGATATCTTGAAAAACACTGATTTGGATCGTGGTGAAGGTATTGCGATGAGCGAGGATATGGAGCAGGCTATTGTCGATCTGAGGGCGTTTTTATGGGATCGGGTCTACGAAAATCCGACTGTGCATGATGAGTTTAAAAAGTGCCACACCATGCTGGAACATCTTTTTCATTTGCTTATGTCCGATAAGACGATCTTTACACGCTTATTGGGACCCGGTCCACCGGATTGCGATGAGAGAAAAATGAGGATGGTGACGGATTTCTTGGCCGGAATGACGGATCGGTTCGCCACCCGTCTCTACAAAGAGCTGTTTATACCCAGGCCTTGGCCGGGCAGCTTGGAGTAGCGAGGCACATTGGGTTGCGGGCTGTAATGATATTGATGTGTCAGGGTTGGAGTTTTTTTGTCATTATGGGTGCTCCCTGAGAGATTTCGCGGGAGAAAAGGTTCGAGACATCTCGAGGTACAACGACCACCCTGCCGGTATTACCAAAAAATCCATCATCTCCATCCCGACCATCCAAACCATTTTGCCCATCCGAACCATCTTGACCTCCATTACAACCAGATCCTCCTTGACCTCCTTTGCCTCCGGTTCCTCCTTGTCCTCCCGCTCCTCTCGCACCTCCATGGACGGAGTAATGCAAAAGGCCGACCAATTCGGGATGCGTTTGATCATAGTGAATCTCGATTTGACCGCCATTTCCACCATTTCCGCCGTTATCCCCATCAGTTGCATTGGTACCATGATCGGCGTTCTCCCCATTGTCCGAGTCATCATCACTCCAGAAGCAGGTTCCGCTCCTTCCGTCCGATCCGTTAGATCCATCGCTGCCGTCTGCACCGTCTGCGCCTTTGCCCCCATCCGCGACGACAACCAGTGCTTGATCAGAAGGTTCGATGACATAATAGTCGGCGCAGCACTTTTGTGCAGTTTCGATTTTCAAAAGAACCAAACGCCTGTCAAAGCGGGATTTTAGATAACCCATTGAAACCATTAAATGTGGGCCGTTTTGACCGTTGCGACTGAAATAACTGGAAGCGTATCCAGGTTGTCCCGAATAATCGAACGTTGCATGGCAGCTGTAATCCGGGGGGATTGACTTTTCGGCAACCATTTCCGGGCGGGATGGAATGGATGCCTTGACAGTGACATCTTGCTCCAGCCAGGATAATCGGTTTTTGGGTAAATAAAGCCAGCCCTTAGAGTCAATCATGGCCAAATTGGAGCTCCATTGAAATTCTTCTATGGATAGCTTTCCCATTCGACTTCCGAGATCCTCTGTCCAGGTCTCGAGAACCTCTCCATTTTTGTAGGTCACAACGGCACCGATAGGTATGGCCGTTTGATTGGCGCATAGTCGATCGTCTCCGCCGTTTACCTTGATATTCATATGAGTGACCAGTTCGGGTTGCATCTTGGTGAAACATCCGAGGGTCATGCTTGAAAATGTGACGATACAAATGAAATTGAAAACGATGTTCATGACGTTGTCCTTATGAGCTTGTAAAAATAAAAAGCAAAAAACATGCCAGATTGTAAGGATTCTACATGGCTGCTTTTGAATGGGTTTATGATTTAAGGAGGGTGAGCGTTGAGGTTTTTGTGTATTCAAAAATGGAATCCGGATTTCAAAAACGTTAATGCTTGGGTGGTGTAGGGGGAGTTGCCGTCATTCCCATGTTGAGACATCGGTTGGGGCAGTTGACAGCAAGACGGTCATTATCTATATTTTCGCTCCATTGGTGATTTCGAGGATGATATGCCCCCAAGAAAGAAAACGACGAAAAAACAAGCTACCAAACAGGTCGGCCGTAAAGGAAGGGAAAAAACCGTGGAGATGATCGAGGCATCCGGGACGGCGCAAAAAAGGCCTCTCTCGGCCGCCGAACGCATGGCATCGAAACAGCGCGAGATCTCCATCAGTGAGTTTTTTACCAAAAACCGCCATTTGTTGGGATTTGACAATCCCCAAAAAGCGTTGCTTACGACGGTGAAAGAAGCGGTGGACAACTCATTGGATGCATGCGAGGAAGCCAGAATTCTGCCGGATCTTTCCATTTCGATTCAGGACAAGGGAGAGAATCGATTTGTTGTCACGGTGGTTGACAACGGCCCCGGGATCGTACATGCGCAGATCAGAAAGATTTTTGGTAAGCTTTTGTATGGATCGAAGTTTCACCGCTTGAAACAATCCCGTGGGCAACAGGGAATTGGTATTTCGGCCGCAGGTATGTACAGTCAACTTACCACGGGAAAACCGGTCGTCATTATCTCCAGAACCCGAAAAGACCGTCCTGCCCATCGGCTCGAGATAAAAATTGATACCCGGCGTAATGCCCCCGAGGTGTTGTCGGATACCAACGTTGATTGGCCGGAGACGTTTGATACCGGAACCCGAGTAGAAATGGAAATCGAGGGGGTGTACCGTGGGGGTAAACGTTCGGTGGATCAGTATATCGAACAGACGGCCATCGCGAATCCGCATGCGCACATAAGCTATCTCAATCCAAAGGGTGATCTTTTGGACTACAAGAGGCTCTCGGACGAGCTTCCGAGAGAATCCATCGAGATCAAACCTCACCCGCACGGAGTCGAGCTGGGTGCTTTGATGAACATGCTCAAAGAAACTGCCTCACGCGATGTAAAAGGAGCATTAATCCGTGATTTCTCTCGGGTGAGCGACAAGGTGGCGGAAGGGATATGTGATGCCGCGGGAATATCTCCCAAAGGCCGCCCGAAACAACTGCGACCCGAGCAGGTAGAGAGCCTACATCGAGCCATGGCTGCAGCCAAGTTGATGAGCCCGCCTACGAACTGTTTGGTGCCCATCGGAGAAGAGCTGGTTCAGTTGGGTTTGGAGAAAGGCACCCAGGCGGATTTCTTCACCTCGGCCACCCGCACGCCGTCCGTATATCGAGGCAATCCGTTTCTGGTGGAAGCCGGAATTGCTTGGGGGGGAGGCTTGCCTGCCGATGAGTTATGCACCTTGTACCGGTTCGCCAACCGAGTACCCTTACAATACCAGCAATCGGATTGCGCCATCACCAAAGCGGTGATGGATACCGATTGGCGCAAATATAAGGTTTCTCAGGCGCGGGGTGCTTTACCTTCGGGACCCATGGTCATTTTGGTGCATGTGGTATCAGTTTGGGTGCCTTTTACCTCGGAAAGCAAAGAAGCGATTGCCCGTTATCCCGAGATTGTGAAGGAGATTCGTCTTGCATTACAGATTTGCGGAAGACGCTTGAGCCATTATCTCAGCGCCAGAAAGAAAGCAGCCGAAGAAGGACGCAAACATAGTTACATCGAAACCTATCTTCCGCATATCGGTATTGCGTTGAAGGACATCTTGAGCCTGTCGGAGCAACAGGAAAAGCAGATCTTGATCAAGCTGAAGGATACCTTGGAACGCAGCCGGAAGTTCGTATGAATCCGACTGTAAAAATTCGGTTTGGATGATAGCTCGATGTCCAAAGTAAGGAGCGTGCAAGTGGCCAAGAAAAAACCGACCGATATGAAAAAGTTGATCAAACAACAGGCTCAGGATGTAAAAGAAAAAATCTTGGCCGGCAAGAAGCCCGATATGAAGTTTCCACTTCGAGCGCTTTCCAATGTGCGCTATCGCCCCGGGGTGGGATATTTCGAGCTCAAAGGGCGCAAAAAGGAACGAACCTTGACGGTCGGTACGGTAAAGACCTTTGCCCAGACATTACGGATGATGGCATTTTCGAAAGATTTGGTAGAGATAGACGATATTGCCACGAAGCGGGAAGCTTACTATGTGAGTAAAAATTGGGGACCGGCCAGATTTAATGAACAACCGGAAAGCGATACGGTGATTGACGATGTCGAGGCCCTGTTCCAAGTCAACCGGGAGCAACTAGGGTTTATACCTGAAGAAAAGGGAGGAGATGTCGCCGGAAAGCTCGTGGTGGTGGACAAAGATAGGGATACCGGCAAGAAGTTGAAGATTGACTGCACGAAATTCGGATCGGGCGCCTACTCGATTCCGATTAGTGTCGAGGACCTGGGTTTCGAAACCCAAGCCGAGTTCATTCTGGCGATTGAAACCGCCGGAATGTTTCAACGTTTGGTTAAACACAACTACTGGAAAAAAGCCAACTGCATATTGGTTTCCATGGGGGGTGTACCAACCCGGGCATGCAGGCGTTTTATCCGGCGTTTGTCGGATGAAAAGAAAATACCGGTCTATGTATTTGTGGACTGCGATCCTTACGGCATCGGAAACATCTATCGAACGCTCAAAGTCGGATCGGGAAATGCCGCCCATATCAATGAGTTTTTTTGTGTGCCGCGAGCCAAGTTTTTGGGGATCACTCCGGATGATATCGAGCATTACAAATTGCCCACCCACCCACTCAAAGAAGTAGATGTGAAACGCGCCAAAGACGCCTTGAAGAACGATCCCTTTGTACAACATCACAAACAATGGCAAAAAGCTTTTTCGAAGCTCATATCGATGGGTGTGCGCGCCGAGCAGCAGGCATTGGCCAAGTGGGGCCTCAATTACGTCATCGATACATATTTGCCCGAAAAGCTGGCGCAGACGGAAAAGTTTCTGCCTTGATTCCGGGGATAAAAGATAGCATATTGGCCGATGAGGGTATTTTTAACCGGCACGGAACCGGCGGATTGCATATCGCCGGGGCGCGAGAATCTCTGGTTGCCAAAAGGAGATATGAAACATGAACAAACCGGCGTGGTTTTTTATGGTGTTGGTATCTTCGAGTCTGGCGGCGGGTATTTTATTCAAGGCGCTCGAACATCCCGATTTTATACAAAAAGCACACGCCAATCCGCTCGCCGCACAGCCTGAAAACCGACCGGCCGCGGCTTTTTCTTTGCCGGATCGTGAAGGACGTAGTTTCCGTCTATCGGAGTTTGGCGGGAAAAGCGTGTTACTCAATTTTTGGGCGACTTGGTGCAAGCCTTGTCAGGATGAGTTGCCGGGATTGGCCGTGTTGGCGCGTAAGCTTCAAGGCCGATCGGTCCACATGGTATTGGTAAGTGTGGATGACGAATGGGCAGCTGTGGAGAAACTGGCTGAAGGCTTTGATGACTCTTCCAATTCGGGGGAAGCTCCCGAAATATGGAGGGATACGGCCCGATTGCTTAGGGGTCAGATGGAAAACGTCAAAAGCCTCATTGATCCGACCAAAAAGATCGCCGAAAATTACGGCACTACCAAATTTCCGGAGACCTATCTCATCGGACCCGATGGCCGAATCATCTATCGATTCATCGGACCGAAACTTTGGGCCCAACCCGATGCGCTGGATTTTATGATTAAATCAATCGATTTTCTCACCGATCGAGGCTCCAAGAGCTCTACCTGACACGTACCTGTCTTTTTGGCTTGATGAATTGGATGAGGGGATGAGTATGCTCTTGGCAGGCGTTCGATTTGAAGGGTAGCAAGGAGGATTTTCCGTGAAATATCGTATGATCGATCAGGTTTTCGAGCAAGAAGGCGGTGGTTTTACAAGTCTTTCTGATCTGCGGGGTGTTCGGGTGTTGGTGGGAATTCCGTTTCATGACGAGTCGGACAGCCTGCCCGAGGTTGTACTCACCGCCATGCATGCGGCTCGAGGGTTTCCTGCAGCGGATAGAGCCGCCATTGTGTGTGTGGGTCCCCATCAGGGCGCGGCGGTTCTCGAGAGGGTCTCTTCGGCATGCAACTTGAATGACGGTATTGCAGTGGCCGGAGTTCTGGTTGAAAACGGATATGAAGGCTATGGATGGATGATTCGAGTGCTTTTGGAAGTTGCCGACCGGTTGAAATCTCCGTTGGTTTTGCTGGCACCCGATTTGGTACCCCAACCCCAAGGCGGCGATGAACCCGGCATGGGGTTTGCTCCTTACTGGATACAAAAAATGGCGGACACGGTGATCGAGCTTGATCAAGATCTTGCGATAGCCAGAGCCAACCAGCATTTCCTTGCAAATGCGGTGGAATCCTTATTCGCATCCGCGGTGATTGAGGGAGTATTTGGAGTAAGGTTGGCTCAACCCTTGGCGCCGGTTTGTGCGTTTTCATACCGCTTGGTGCGAGCTTGTTTGCATGAAGATGATTCTTGGGCCGAAGATGTCGGCAAATACGGATTCAATCCGTGGTTGACCATCCAAGCCGTTGTGGGTGGTCTCGAGCTGTGCGAAGTGCCGTTGGGAACAGTAGAGTATCAACACGAATTTGGCCGACTCAAACCGATTTTCACCCAAGTGGCGCATGTGTTGTGCAAGCAGGTGAGCCGGCACAACGCTTGGTGGATCGCGCGCGGCGCCTGGCTGCAGCAACCCCGCTCCCTAGGGTCGTCCCTCCAAGTTGTTCCGTCGGCGCCTCTATTGCAGGTTCGACAACTGCTGCATCGTTTTAAGCTGGAGTTCAATCATTTTAACGAAGTTTTGTTCCGCGAGATGGTTCCTTCGGGTTTGCGGGATAAAATGCAAAGGATGGCGGACGAAGAGAATGAACATATTGCTGTTACTGCCGACGAGTGGGTGGATGTCATGGGAAAATTTTTCTTGGGATATGGTTTTGACAAAGAATATCACCCTGATGACATTGTTGACGGTCTGTATCCGTGTTTTTTGGCCAGGTTGATAACGATCGTGCGTGAAATGGATCAAGTGAATCGATATCTGATCGGCATAAAGGATTGGGGATCCGAGAAGCAGGAGTCAATCCTCTGGCATGTTTCGGAGGGTGTACGAATTGAGCAAGCCGGAATCATGGCGGCCGGTTGGGAAACTTTCGGTCGGAGCTGGCAAGAACGCACCATCCAAACTTCTCCATATCTGCCGCGATTGGGAGCTTGGGAGTTTGTACCCCACGTGGGAGTGATGGTGCCGCAAGAATTGAAAAAACCGGATGGAGGATTGGTATGGGCCAACGATGTATACAAGGAGCAAATGGATCGCTATCGGGGAGAGTTTGTTGGTTTTGTCCGCAAGCAACTTTCTATAGAAGACGTGGATGATTCGATCTATATTTTGAAAAGCGTACGCCGATTCATGCGTAGTTTGAATCGGGTCATTGACGAGCAACTGTTTTTGCATGATTTGACCAGCGTCTCGGAAGCCGAAGGCATGGTCAAACAGGTTTTCGAGTCATTTCCAGTGGGTGAGAGCTTTCAGCTTACCGACGCTGCGTGCCAATTGGTGCTCAAGAGAATTCCCCCCAGCAGGCTTTTGGTGCAGCTCGGCTACAGCCAGATAGGTGAGTTGCTCGGTAGCCTAAAGCCCAATGATGCGTTGGCTATGGCGGCTTGGTTCGATCGTCAGGATTATCTCGATCGGGTGTTGGATCTTATCGAAGAGGAAGCGGATCTGGATTGGTTTTGCTGGGGAGAAATGAAGCCGATGATTGTAGACTCGGGTCTTCTCAAATTCAACGATGAGATCCAAGGCTCGACCTCGCTGACCAGGTTGGCCGGCCGGGTGGTTATGACCAACATACAAAAGGGTTCGGGAGGTGAGTTTCCCAAGCTGTGGTTCTTGTTGTTGTTGCTCAAGAGAATTATCGGGGTTGAGTTGTTTTCTGAAGCCTGGTCGAGGTTTCATGAGGAAGAAATTGATTTCCCGGATCGGGTGGTCAACTCGATAAAAGGTCATTGGGGCAGGCGAATATTGAGTGCTCACAATGCTTTCGAGAACCGCCATCAGCGCATTTTGGTAAAACGACTTAGAGATTACGCAGATCGAATGCAGAAAGAGGGATCGGTACCCAAAGAAGCCTTAGGCATTCTCGAGGCCGCTGTAAGCGTATATCATTTATCCGCTACTTTACCGGATACGACCTTTGTGCCTTTGTCTGCTTGGACTTGGGCGAGCTACAGTCGGCGGGGTGGATTGGGAGACCCGACCCCGTTATCTTCTTTGGTGGAAAGAGATTGGGCTACCCGGGACTTTTTGGAAGGGTATTTGCAGCGGGCCGGATTGGGTGATTCGAAAACGGTGGACGAGACCATTCTACGCTTGATGACACAGGGTCGCGAGCCGGAAGACTTGGGCAGGATTATGTTGGGCATGACGACTGACTTCGAAGAATTGGTAGTTCAGCAAACCCCTCGGTTTAGACCGAAACCCGCGGCCAAATTGGTTCGTCCGGTTACGGGGCCGATCTTGAGCCCGATAGCAAAGCATCCCTGGGAGTCGCGCTATGTGCTCAATGCAGCCGCGGTGCGGTTGGAAGGTGTCGTTTACATCGTGTACCGGGCCTTTGGTGATGACAAAATCTCGAGGTTGGGATTGGCTTGGACCCGAGACGGAGTGAACATCGAAGGGAGGATGGATTCTCCCATTTTTGCACCCAGCCAACCCTCGGAGGCCTCCGGGTGCGAGGATCCAAGAATCACGTTATTGGATAATAGATTGTACATGTTGTACACCGCCTATGACGGTAAAGTTCCCCAGATTGCTTTGGCCTCTATTTCCGTAGGTGACTTTCTATCCAGACGTTTCGATAGGTGGAAGCGCCACGGATTGGGTTTTCCAGGTCTCTCAAACAAAGACGCGGCTTTATACCCGGATAAATTCGAAGGTAAGTATGCGATTTACCATCGTATCGATCCAAATATGTGGTTGTCGTATCTGGATGACTTGAGTTGCCCTTGGCCGAGAACCGGGTATAAAATCGTGGTGGGCCCCAGATCGTCTATGATGTGGGACGGAGTGAAAATCGGAGCGGGAGCCCAACCTCTCAAAACCACCCTTGGTTGGTTGAATATCTACCATGGAGTGGATTATCAAAGATGCTATCGATTGGGTGTTTTGTTCATGGATTTGAAGGATCCCAGCAAAGTTCTTTACCAATCTCCCAATCCGATTCTGGAGCCCGAACAGGATTTCGAGATAGGAGAGGGCCGGGGTGGTGATTTTTGGGTTCCGCGGGTAGTGTTTAGTTGTGGCGCGGTGCCGCGCTTGGACAAGCAGATCATAGAACCGGATGATGAGATACTGGTGTACTATGGCGCGGCCGATACGGCTATCGGAGTGGCTGTGGGCAGGCTGAATGAGCTGGTTCCCATCTTAGGATCATGATTTTCGATCCGGCTCCAAAGGTAGAGAGATTCTAAACGTGACACCTTCTTGGAGGTTGCTCGTAAACCAGACTTTGCCTTTTAGATAACGCTCACCGAACAATTTCATGCTGTATGTGCCCAATCCCCGGCCCTGTTTGGCTTTGGTGCTTATGGATCGTTTGAACACCTGCAGCGCCACTTCGTTTTTCATCACGCCCGGATTTCGCACAAAGAAAGTACAACTGTTTTCTTCGGCTTGACATCCAAATTCAATCACGCCGTTTTTCTCGGTGGCTTCGATGGCATTGGTGAGCATGTTGAGCAGAACTCGAACCAACAAGTGCAAATCGGTAAACAGGGTGATCTTTTGGGGAGGGTTTATCAAATGAATCGTGCGCGATTTCATCAATGGATTGGGTTTGAGTAAGGCATCGGCTTCTTTGAGTACATCATCAGCAGAAACCCTGGAAAAGTTGGGTTCAAACGTTCCCGATTCGGCGTCCAGAAGATCTTGTTGGTAGCGGATTTCACGATTGAGTCGCTTGGTGACTGAAATGATGTTTTCGAAGGCTTCTTGAGATACGTCAGATGGAGCGCTTTTTAGAATCGAGGTCCAGCCGAACAAGCTGGTCAAGGTGTTGCGAAGATCATGTAAAAATACTCTTTCCAATACCTGTCGACGTTTTGTATCGCTGATGTCACGCAGCGCGACAAATGTATATCTATTTCCATCCAGCTCCAGAGGCATCGTATGTATGCTGAGATCCAAGGCTTGTTCCAGCCCGTCTCTTTCTATTAAAAATTGACCTTCCGTGTCTTGTCCTTTTTCGTCCTTGTGGGTTTGGGTGATCGCGCGCAGGATGCCGCAAAGTCGGCAGGCCGGGCCCGTGGTGCATCCGTCCGGTCCCAGCTTGGATCCCAAGCAGTTGAGCATTTCACCCGGTCGCGATCCGAGCATGAACGAATTTGGATCGACGCCCAGGCGCCGAAATGAAGATCGGTTGGCCGCCACGATCTGATGTTGCGGGTTGAGCAACAATGCCATGCTGTCTGTGGCATGCAAAATCGCGGTGACCAGTGGATGCTTTTCTACCAGGCGAATCGTGTGTTGGATTTCTTTTAGGCTGGCACGTTTGATGTAGGTCCGGCTCGTATTGGGCGTCGTCATGAAATTGCGTCTCAGACTTCGGGTTTGAAATATCGATCCGGTTGGATACAACCGAGTCTTTTAAGGATCATGTCGGCATGCTTGACGGACCGATGTTGCCATACCGATAATAATCGACATTGCTCTTTGGAACTGAGATCTGCATGGCCTTTGGGACTGCGTTCTCTTGCCGATACAGCCTGCGACAATGCAATGCCGGTTGCTACGGAAACATTGAAGCTTTCTGAGAAACCATACATCGGAATATGAAATGTACCATCCGACAATCCCAAGATGTCGGTCGAAGGACCTGCGTGTTCGTTGCCGAAAACCAGAGCAAGCCTTTGCTTGTAAGGAATATCGGTTACCTGCCGGCTGTTTTGATTGGGTTGGGCCACCCAGACGGCATACCCGTTTTGCTTGAGCTTGCACATGCACGCCTTCGGGTCGGTATATCGATGAATATCCAACCATTTTTCGGCGCCTTGGGTAACCTTGGGGCTTATTTGAAAGTCGCCGTGGGTTTCGATGACATGCAGGTTCAACAATCCGAAGCCCTCGCAGGTTCGCAACACCGCGCTCAGATTGTGAGGATCATGTACGCCATCCAATACAACCGTCAGGCTGTTGGTTTTGCGGCCTGCTACTTCAGCAAGCCTTTGAGCCCTGGTCGGCAGTAGATATTCTTGAAGGGGGTAATCGGCATTCATGGTGACTTCAAAATGCCAGGCATGTGTTTGGTTTGTCAAGGGTTTTCAAGGTGGTTGCGAACAATATTGTTTTGGAAAACTTAATGTCTACAAACTAAAAAAATAGGTTGATCGGCACGGAAAAAGAGGAGTAAATGGAAAAAGCCGATCGAAATGCCCAGCCAGAAAGGGAGAAAAGATGGAATTGGAAATTCAAAACGTGCAACCTGCCGACAGAAGGCCCAAACCCGAGGATGAATCCAAGTTGGGATTCGGGCAGTATTTTTCAGATCACATTTTTAAAATGGAATACCAGCGGGGCAAGGGCTGGCACAATGCGAGGATCGAGCCATACAGTCCATTGGCGCTGGATCCCGCAGCGATGGTTCTTCACTATGGTCAAGAGGTTTTCGAAGGGCTCAAAGCCTATCGTGGAAAAGATGACGGCATTTATCTTTTCCGCTATCAAGACAACTTTGTCCGCATGAATCGATCTTGCGACCGAATCGTCATTCCGACCGTGGATGTGGCGTTTGTCGCGAACGCGTTGAAAAAACTGATTATGTTGGATCGGGATTGGGTGCCTACGAGTGCGGGAAGCGCGCTGTACATCCGGCCGAATGTCATTGCGGTTGATCCCTTTCTGGGGGTACGTCCGGCGGAACGCTATCTTTTCTACATCATAACCGGACCGGTAGGTGCTTACTATCCCGAGGGCTTCAACCCCATCAGCATTTATGTGAGTGATAAATATGTACGGGCCGTGCGCGGTGGAATCGGCGAAGCCAAAACTGCCGCCAATTATGCGGCATCTTTGCTGGCGCAAATGGAAGCCAAAGAAAAAGGCTTTACCCAGGTTTTGTGGCTGGATGCGATCGAACGCAAGTACATCGAAGAAGTGGGAACGATGAATATCTTTTTCAAAATCGGGGACGAGTTGCTCACAAGCCCGCTTACCGGAAGCATTCTTCCGGGTATTACCCGTGATTCGGTCATCCAACTTCTCAAGAACTGGGGATTGAAAGTCACCGAGCGTCTCTACTCGATTGACGAAGTTTTATCTGCGCAACGCAACAATACCCTCATGGAAGTCTTTGGCACCGGAACCGCCGCCATTATTTCGCCGGTAGGCAACATTCATTATAAAGGCAGCAACTATCGCGTAGCGGATGGACACACCGGAGAGCTTTCCAAGAAGCTTTATGATCATATTTTGGCCATGCAATATGGGCACAAAGAAGATCCTTTCGGCTGGGTCGAAAAAATCGGATGAAGCTCCAAAATGCCATATCGCCGATGGTGGGATCCAAGCTGAAGCCTTGCCGTCCCCGTATCGGTATCGTCGGGCATGCGCAGAGGTATTTGTGGTAGCCGGGGGGTAGGCATGCGGGCGCTGCTGGTTTTTCTCTCCATAGGGTGTTTTTCCTTTCAAAGTTTTGAGATCTCGGCTGAAACCCGGAAGATTTCCATCGTGACAACGGCGGATTTTCACGGTGCTTTGGAGGGTATCCCGCCACGGTATACAGGCGATACGGCTCGGGGCGGCATCGATATGTTGGCAGCCTACGTTCGAGCGGTAAAAGCTACAAATGCACAAGGCTTTATTCTTGTGGACGCGGGTGATATATACCAAGGTACCTTGCTCTCGGCGCACACAGAGGGAAAACCGGTTATTGGATTTTACAACCATATGGGTTATGACGCCGCGGTGGTCGGCAATCACGAGTTTGATTTTGGTCCCATCGGACCACACAGCATCCCGGTTGGAAAAGATGAAGATCCTTTGGGGGTAATCAAACAGCGTATTCGTGAGGCTGCTTTTCCTTTTTTAGGCGCCAATATATACGATAAACACTCGAATAGAAAAGTCGATTGGCAAAATTTGAGAAGTCATATCATACTGTCGAGAAGAGGAATACGAGTCGGTATCATTGGATTGAGCTCGGCCAGGACTTCGCTCGTCACCCATCCTACCAATGTGCGCGGCCTCAAGTTTGCTCCCTTGTTGGAAACCCTCAGGCTTTGGTTGCCTCGCCTCAAATCCCGGGGTGCGACGGTCTTGGTTATGATTGCTCACGCGGGTGTCGAGGTGGATGGATCGTCGGGAAAGGTTACGGGTGAGTTGGCGGAGCTTGCTCAAGCTCTCAAGCCCGGAGAAGTCGATATTTTAATTGGTGGACATACCCACACCGTATACGCGGGACGTATCAATGCAATCCCGGTTATCCAAGCTAAATCGAGGGGTCGAAGTCTGGCTTGGGCGGATCTGGAAATCGATGCTCGGTCCGGCAGGGTTGTCGAAAATGGGGTGGTGTTGCATGATCCGGTATGGGTGAAAAGAGCCGGAAAAAATGGTAACTATCCGGTATTTAGAGGAAAAGTAGTTAGACCGGTACCCGGTTTCAAGAAAAAAGTCTTAAAGTTAAAAAAAGATATCGCCGCTCTTGTAAACCGGAAAATTGGAAAAGCGGCTCGACACATGCCGAATCGAACCAAATTAGATTCACCGGCAGGCAGGTTGGTTTGTGACGCCATGAGAGAATCTGATAAATCCATCGAGTTCGCCATGCACAATTCGGGTGGTGTGCGGGCCCCCATACCTAAAGGACTGATAACATTTGGAAGTTTATACGAAGTATTACCGTTTGACAACCGATTGATTTGCTTGTCGCTTACCGGGGGTCAGATTCGTAGGATCATCGAACATGGGTTGCGGGGCCCATACGGTGTGATGGAAATTTCGGGTTTAAAGGTGGTATTGGAATCGAAATCCAATCGGACTCGAGACATCTTCGTCATCCATACCGAATCGGGAAGAGTTTTGGACGAAAAGCGTCACTATCGTGTCGCCGTCAACGACTTCGTGTATTATGGAGGAGATGGCTATCCCGAGTTTTTGCATGCCGGGCAGGTTGATGATACTGCTCGTCTCATACGGGACGTGGTGATAGAATACATCCAAAAAAGGGGCGAAGTGGTTTCGGATGTCGAAAATCGCTATCAGTATCAAAAAACTGCGTATAAGCCTTAGAAAAACGAATTTTCAGGGCGCGTTTGCGATCCTTATGGGGCTGGCTGGGTTGGGGTGTGAGAATTATGACACTCCTGTATTGGATCCAAGATTCGGTTTTTCCGCCATCGTATTTGCCTCGAGGAGCCTTCCCTCCAATGCGGGCAACCTCACAGACATCGATCGGTATGTACCCGGCGGCAACGTGTTTTTGTTGGAGCCGGCTGCCCCGGGGGGAAATCTCATCGATCTTACGGGCATGGAAAACGGAGACGTGCTCGGACTGGATGTGTCTCCGGATGGTAAGTTTTTGGTTGCATCCATTAAAACCGGGCGCAACGATCGCTTCCATTTGTATTTGATCGAAATAGAAACAGGCAGAAAATCAAAACCATGTTTTAAAAATCCGGACGATATCGGGATGAGCTGTACGAGAATCACCTTTGGTCCTTCCGACGATACCAGACCGTTCTATTTGAGAAATGGAAACATTGGCTTTGTTCGATCCGATCCGGATGGGCCTGTGGATCTGCAAAGTAGAGGCAGAGCCAGGATCCTGTATGCGGTCAACCCGGATGGTGGGGGTCTTCGAAGATTGGATATGGGTTCGGGACACAGCCTGGGTGCGGCGGAGTTGTCTGAAAACACACTGCGGTTGGTGCGGGTTACCGACCGCGATGGTTCCTTGAGTTATGTACCTTTTGAAATCGAAGTCAATTCGGACAAGCCCGCCCGGCCGGATGCTCGAGAATTGTTCGTGCAGTCCGTGCCCATGAATCCAGTTGAGGACGCATTCGGAAGGTGGTATGCCGCCTGCGTGCCGGTTGCGCTTACCTGGGGTGCGGGTACACTTTGCGAATATAGAGATGGAAGTTGGCAAGGGGTGGTTCAGGGTATGCCTGCCGGAGATGGATGTGCGCCCAAGGGGCGTATACGCGATCCGTATCCGCTTGCAGACGGACGATTTTTGGTAAGCTATGTGCATGTTCCGTTCGGCTGTACCAACTATCAAGATGCTGATTTGGGTAAAAAACCTGTATTTGGATTGGCGGTGTTGGATCCGCGACATGCCTCCCTGCGCCCGGTCTTCAGTCGTGCGAATCGAGCCGAGATGTATCCCAAGCCGGTGATGAAAAAACCTTGGTATGATCCGGATAAAAATTCTTCGAGTGATCCTCCCTGCCATGAGAATCGGGTTACATTCCAGGGGTTTGTCGGCCAGCAAGCCCTGAATGCAGGAGCCGTGGGTATTCGGGTCATCCAGGCATTTTGGGCTGAAGTAGCGCCTTGGTCGATGGAGACTGGAGGGTTGCCGGGTGGAGCAATATGCCGAAGCCCGCAGGAAGATGCTGTGATCCTAGGACACGAGATAGTTCCGGTGTTCGAGGACGGTTCGTTTCGCTTTACGGCTCCAGCCGAGGTGCCGCTTCGACTTCAGGTCATCGATAGGTACGCTGCGGCTCTGGAGACCGATCCGATCTGGAGAGGCGCCCAGGCCTGCAGGCAGAGAAGTTGCAGCGGCTGTCACCCCAACGACGGAGTGCTGGAAGGTTTCGAATCCAGCCTGGCGGCCGGATACGAACCTCACAGACTCGATGGTCCGTCCGCCGGGAGAACGAGCTATACATTTGAGAAGGACATTCAGCCGATCCTGAACCGATCTTGTGCGGTCGGCGGTTGTCATGATCCAGAAACCTCCGCCGGCAACTATGCAACCTTGAGCGGGCAACTCAGGGGGTTGCGCTTGGATGATGAATCTGCGTCGCGTTTCTCGCAAGGATATGAAAACCTACTGTGGCTGGACGTGCTAAGAGACAGCGGTACTGGTCGAATCACGGATTCGCGCTGGGCGTTTGTGACCCCTGGAAAGGCGCGGGTCAGCAGACTGATGGTAAAGCTCGGGGTTCCCTGCCGGTATGCTTGTGAAAACCAACCCGCCTGGGCCCCATGGGGCCAGGACGGGGGTCAGGCTCATCCAGAAGACCAGACAGGTACATTGAGTAACCTAGAGCGATGGAAGCTGGTTGAGTGGATCGATATGGGGGCGCCGTTTTATGGTTTGGAGGCCGAGCCTTGAGAGCGTATGGATTGTTTTCTAAAGTGATGCTCTCGATTGTTTTGTTTGTCTTTGTACTGTCGGGCATGTGGCCGCTCGTGCTTTTCGCCGAGGATCCGCTCGATCGGCTGGATCCCAACCTATATGGCACGGACACACTGCTCCATTCGATGTATGAGCTCGAAGCCTATCAGCCGCCTCAAGCCGTGGATAGATTGATCGCCCTCATCGGACACTCGGATATGGACGTGGCCAGGACGGCCGCCCGCATGCTTCGTCGAATGGGCAGGGCTTCTACCGCGACCAATCCGGCCGCACAAATATTGCGGGATCCAAACAGATCGGTATCCTCCCGAAGCTCTGCGGCGATGGGTTTGGGAGAGCTCAGACACCCGGGTGCTGTCGAACCGCTCGGGCATGCATTAAAGAACGACAACGAGGAAATTGTGCGCATGCACGCGGCTTACGCCTTGGGAGAGCTTTGCTTGGGTCAAGCAGCTGACGCGCTGGTTGTAGGTATACGCGAGGATTCCAGCCCTTTGGTCCGGGGTGCCGCCGTGCATGCACTCGGCAATCTTTGGATAACATCCAGCCAGGGGCTGGAAGAAGCGATTTTGGATTCGGATGCGGGAGTGAGGGTGGAAGCCGCCTGGGCGATAGGCCGACGTAAGCTGACGGGTCTACAAGTTTTGTTGGTAGCGGCATTGAACGACACCGATTGTCGGGTGGGCGCAGCGTCTGCCTGGGCGCTTGGAAAATTAGAAAACCACGCGGTCTGTGAACCCTTGACGCAGATTGTTGAGAGTTCCTGCCGGTTGACCGGACAAGCGGCCCGTTGGTCTCTACAACAGCTCGGACCCGTGTGCAGTGGCTGGAATTGATTTTTAACGTACTGAAATAATTACATAAATTATATCAAATGGGTCGAAATCCATACAGTAAAATTTTTTATGTCCATTTGTCCTGAATTAGTTGACAAAACCTAGGGATTAGGCATACACCCATGGACCCGGGATCGAGGTGGTTCCGGGGGAAGGCGATAGTTCAATTACTTATAGGAGAAGTTCCAATGGCAGAGCTGAATCCTTTCAAGATTGCACAGGCGCAGCTGGACGAGGCGGCAGAGATCCTGGGGCTTGATCGAGGTACACGTGACTTGTTGCGATGGCCCATGCGGGAGCTGGTTGTGCATATCCCGGTCCGTATGGACAATGGAGAGGTGAAAGTTTTCGAGGCTTATCGCGTTCAGTACAACGATGCGAGAGGTCCCACCAAGGGTGGTTTGCGGTTTCACCCCGCCGAGACAGTCGATACGGTTCGTGCCCTTGCTGCCTGGATGACCTGGAAAACGTCGGTGGTCGACATTCCATTGGGCGGAGGCAAGGGTGGTGTGTGCTGCAATCCCAAAGAAATGTCCGAAGGCGAGTTGGAAAGATTGAGTCGGGCCTACATGCGGGCCATTGCCCATTTTATCAGCCCCGATATCGATGTGCCCGCCCCCGATGTCTATACTACCCCACAAATCATGGCGTGGATGGTGGATGAATACTCCGTGATTCGGGGTTACAATTCGCCTGGCGTCATCACAGGAAAACCATTGCCGGTGGGTGGTTCGTTGGGTAGGCATGATGCGACTGCCAGAGGTGGGATCTATACCGTTCGTGAGGCCGGTAAAGCCCTGGGAATTAATCCTGCCAAAGCTACCTATGCGATCCAAGGATTTGGAAACGCCGGTCAGCATGGTGCTACGTTGTTCAAGAGTGTGTTGGGAGGTGGGAAACTTATCGCAGTATCCGACTCCCGAGGTGGAATCATCAACCGAAATGGAATGGATCCTGACAAGGTAATCGAACACAAGTTGTCGACGGGCAAAGTAGAAAACTTCCCGGGCGCGGAACCGATTTCCAACGAGGATCTGTTGGAGTTGGATGTGGATGTGCTCTTCCCATCAGCACTCGAAAATGCCATCACGGATAAAAATGCCGCGGCTATCAAAGCCAAGATAATCTGTGAGTTGGCCAATGGACCTACCACTCCTGAAGCCGACAAAATTCTTTATGATAAGGGTTGTTTCGTCATTCCCGATTTCTTGGCCAACGCCGGTGGCGTCACCGTGAGCTATTTCGAGCAGGTTCAGAACAACTCGAACTTCTATTGGAGCATTGATGAAGTTTATGAGAAGTTGGATGCCAAGATGACCAAGGCGTTCCATGCGGTTTACGACATGTGCAAAACCAAGAAGGTCAACATGCGAGTGGCGGCCTACTTGGTGGCGGTCAGCCGTGTGGCGGAAGCCATGAAACTGCGCGGCTGGGTATAAAGAATCCGGCTGTCATCACTGAATACCCTTTGGGGCGGGGATAGAAAACCCCGCCTTTTTTTTCGGGATGTGCTGAAAACAGTTCTTTAGTCGAAATCCCCGGCTTCCCAATCTGCAACGAACACTTTTTCATCTGGTTCTCTTGCCAAATATATGACCCCATCACCCGAACGTCCGTCCACGACTACCTCGAGAGGGGTATCGGGTTTGAGCAAGAAGACATTGTCTTTTTCATGGACAGAATTGAAGGTGTTTATCAATGCCCGGTTCATCCAATCTCCTTCTTCCGGTACGATCGCCATGTATACGATGCCGCCTGCAGTGATGAGATGAAAGAAATGGGTTCCCTGTGATGGTTCGAAAATGAGTCCGGGCGCGCTGGTCTCCAAAATGGCTGCGGCATTGGCGATTTGAGCGAAGGTAACCGGCACACCCAAGCGTGGATTTGTGCTTCCCCAACGTCCCGGTCCGATGAGGATGTACTGTTCTCCGCGGGCACGCATGAGGCCGTCAAACTCGGCGGTGACCCTGGCAAGACGCGGGGAGTTGACAGGATCCAATTGCGGGGTATCGACGAACAAGATGTATTTTATTTTCTCGAGTTTTCCATTGCCCATCGTGTGGTGTGTACGGATGAGTACCCTGTCGGATTCGATATTGGGAATGCTGACCTCATCGCGAAAGCTCCTGGTGACCAAGGGTCTGGCCTGTAGTAAATAGAACACGCCGTTGGTATATCCTCCTGCGTCGTCCAATTCGACGGCGTATTCGATATCCACTGGAGATCCGATCCCGTCTTGAAAACCTGTGAGCATTTTATCAATCATTCGGCCCAACGGAAAAAGACCGCCTTTGAGAATGCTGTTGAAGGTCAATACCCGTCGTCCGGGGTGAAATACACCATCGTACAGGGTGCGATCGCGTGGATCCCAAGTAGAGACCAATTTTTGAAGAGTGTGGTGTTTCTCGGCTACGGAGAGCGGAAGACTCACGAGGGTATCGGTTTCTTGACCAGTGAGCTTCTTGCCGCCGGTTGTCAGATCGAGAGCAATGAAATCTTGTTGCGCATAACGCAAGAAATCTTTGACCGAATACAATTGCGGGCGAATGGTGGGAAAGCGCGGGCAAAATCGCATGACCCGATCCCCTTCCACCGCAGCCTTGCCGAGACCCAACACGGCCAAGGCGATTCCATCATCCGGTTTGATGGGCCCGACCGGAAAGAAATTGATCGATTGAGCCACACCCGCTATTCTGGGATAGAAATAATGGTCATATCTTCTTCCGACCAATTGCTGAAGGATGACCGCCATTTTTTCGTCTTCAATGGGTAGGCTGTGTTTTCGCATGTATGCTTGTGGGCTTTGAAAATAGGTGCTGGCGAACACGGCTTTGATTGCGTAAACCAGTTGGTCGAGTCTCACTTTGGGATCTGAACAATTGTTGGGCAGCAACAAAGTGAGAAAAAGGCCGGCAAACGGATGGTTGAGCGCATCTTCATTTTGAGACGAAGATCGGATTGCTAAAGGAAATGGGTGTTTTTCCAGGTATTTTTGAAAAGCCTCCAACCACACGGGCCGAAAGCGGCCGGTCTGAAACCTCTCCAGAATCTTCTGGTTGCTGCGCTCCAAGATGCAATCATAAAGCTGATTGTCATCCACGAAACGCTCAAAAGCCTCTGTGGTGATGACCGTGGTTTGGGGAATTTGCAGCCTATGGGGGGAAAACTCCCTTTGGAGCGCATCGGTTTCATACAAACGATGGAAAAAGCTCAGCCCGCGGGCTTTTCCTCCGATGTGTCCGGATCCAATACGGTCGATTCGATCGGGGTTCGAGTTGATGAAGTTGAGTTTCATTTTGATCCATGGATTGATGGTGTCGAAGTTGGTTTGGGATTCGAGTCGATAAATGGCGCCGAGCTTGACATATCCTGAGTTTAATGGATTTTCAGTCCGTGGGCCAGTTGAAAAAGTCATATGGGATTATTGGTATCCGTTCAGAGGGGGTACTCTCTGAACGATTTCGATGATTGATTACAGTTTTACTTGAGAATTTGGCGGGTTGTTCCATAATGATCATGGTTTATCCATGTTTATTCTAGAAAAAGGTGCATGTGATGAGTCTGGATACGGAGAAAACCATCTTGTTGGTGGACGATGAAAAAGCCCACCTTGAGAGCCTGGAAAAGATTTTCGAGAAAGAGGGATACCATACCCTTTCGGCTGACAACGTCAAGCAGGCGTTGGAGATTTTAAGGAAGTATCATGTGCATGTCGTATTGACGGACTTGGTCATGCCGGGTATGTCCGGGCGCGATCTTCTCAAGACCTGCCGGTCTGTATCACCTGAAACCCAAGTGATCATCATGACGGCCTATGGAACCATTGAGGCCGCCGTTGAGGCCATGAAAAACGGTGCCTACGATTTTGTCACCAAGCCGCTCAAACGGGTTTTCATCTCCAAGGTGGTGCAAAAGGCGCTCGAAATGCAGGCGCTCATTCGCGAAAACCGCCAATTACGGGGTCAGTTGGAGTCACTCAGACCTCATGACATTATCGGTCAGAGTCCTGCGATTGTAGGCACTTTGAAGATTGTCCGACAGGCGGGTCCATCTTCGGCCACCGTGTTGCTCAGTGGAGAGAGCGGCACCGGAAAAGAGCTGTTGGCTCGAGCCATTCACCAGTCCAGTCTCCGAGCCGATAAGCCGTTTGTTACGGTCAACTGTGCCGCGTTGCCCGAGAGCATCCTGGAAAGCGAGCTGTTTGGTTATGAGAAAGGCGCTTTCACCGGAGCCAGTCATCGCAGGCAAGGTCGATTTGAGGCTGCCCATCAGGGAACCTTGTTTTTGGATGAAGTAGGCGAGATGAGCCCTTCTATGCAGGTAAAGCTATTGAGGGTATTGCAGGAAGGCGAGATCGAACGCTTGGGGTCCAATGAAACCATTGGAGTCGATCTTCGGTTGGTGGCGGCCACGAACCAGGATTTGGATCAGGCGGTCAAGAAGGGTGTTTTTCGTGAGGATTTGTATTATCGGCTCAACGTCATCCGCGTACATATACCTCCACTTCGGGATCGCAGGGGAGATGTGTCTTTGTTGGCGAATTTTTTTCTTAGAAGATATTGCAGCAAAAACCATAAAACGATCGAAGGCATGACCGGCAGAGCTTTGGATACGCTGAATCGTTACTCTTGGCCGGGAAATGTGCGGGAGCTTGAAAATGTGATCGAAAGAGCGGTTGTACTTTCTACTCGTAATGTGATAGATTTGGATGACTTACCTGACACACTGATTGGACTGTCAGCGTCGATGCACGACAAGGTTCTCGAGGGGAGAGGCGTGTACATACCGGTGGGTACTTCATTGGAAGAGGCCGAACGATTGTTGCTTGAAGAAACCTTGAAAGCCACGGATGGAGATAAAAATTTGGCGGCCAATCTCCTGGGTGTTGCCACCCGTACAATCTATCGAAAACTCGGAAACAAAGATAGGGAGGAGGCGGCGGCGGCCGAGCGTGAAAACAAACGGGATTGAGGAATTCGGTTGCTGCTTCATAGACTTGCGGGCGACGTTGTGAACCGGAGCCGGCAGCGGTACATCAAAAACCAATAACCTGAGTGAGGCGCTGGATGATGAGACGAATAGGCATTCTTACAGGTGGAGGTGATGCTCCGGGACTGAATGCCGCCATCAAAGCCGCAGTGATTCGAGCGGAAGAGGAAGGTTTTGCGATCGTGGGCATTTCGAGAGGTTGGGAAGGCCTGTTGGAGGAAGGGCTCGAAGATGGTCGGTTGTTGGATGCACAAATGGTGCGCAAAATCGATCGGGAAGGTGGTACGACTCTGGGATCTTCCCGAACGAATCCATATGCCGTGAAAATCGACGGCTCGATCAAGGATCGTTCCGATGAAGTTCTCCATAACATCGAGAGATTGGCTCTCGATGCAGTTATCGCCATGGGTGGTGAGGATACCTTGGGGGTGGCCAACCGGTTGGCGAAACAAGGCGCTCCCATGGTTGGGGTGCCGAAAACCATCGATAAAGATCTTTCCGGGACCGATTATTCCTTGGGATTTGATACCGCCCTGCACAACAACACGACCATTATCGAGTGGTGTCGAACCCCGGCGGGATCGCACAGGTGGGTTCAAGTTGTAGAGGTAATGGGCCGACATGCCGGGCACCTGGCTTTCTGGAGCGGAGTGGCGGGTGGGGCGGATATCATTTTAATTCCGGAAATACCTTATCGTTACGAACAATTGCTCGATCTGCTGCAGCAAAAAATGGAGTCTGCCGGGTTCGGCTCCAGGCGGGTTTCCAGATATGCCGTCGTGGTGGTATCGGAAGGCGCTGTGGTAGAGGGCGGAGATTTGGTGACCGTGGATAAAAGTGTGGATGCTTTTGGCCACGTGAAGCTGGGAGGCATCGGGCGTGTTGTAAGCGATTGGATACGCAAGGAAACCAAATATGATTCCCGGGTGGTGGTGCCGGGATATGCACAGCGGGGAGGTCCTCCGAGTCCGGTAGATCGCCTGATGGGATTTTTGTTTGGTACCGCGGCCGTCGGCGCGGTGAAAAAGTCGTTATGGGGGAAAATGGTCAGCGCCAAAGGGATTGCGCCTGCATGTCGGATGAGCCTCGTCCCTTTGGATGAGGCGGTTGGCAAGCTCAATTTACTTGATACCGAAGCATATTATGACTCGAACCGCTACAACGCCAGACGCGATTGGTATTTGGATGTCGAGTCATAGTATATGACTGTCTCAAAACTCCGATTTTTTGTAACCGTTCAGGAGGTGAACGCCCATTGAACGGCTACGTTTTTTGAAAGTTGATCATTTTTGCTATTCGGGGCCGGTGTTTCGCATTACATTGGAATATCACCAACTGCTCCCCATTGACGACTTATATAGTTACTCCAGTTGCTGGAGGAAGTGAGTACATACCAAGTTCCGTTATTTGGTCGCCATACAGTCATGTCAGCGCGATGATCGCCATCAAAATCGCTGTGAATAAATGGGATATCGCCGGAGGTGCCCCATTGGCGGGCAAGCGTGGTGTCCCAGTTACCGGTTGATAGGCGTGCATACCAGGTGCCGTTGCTGGGTCGCCAAACCACCATGTCCGCTTTGTTGTCACCATCCAGATCCATGTTCGCCAAGGGGATATCTCCGGAGGTGCCCCATTGGCGGGCAAGCGTGGTGTTCCAGTTA
>JBFFBT010000034.1:0-26969 GCA_041560255.1 Myxococcota bacterium
CGAAAACGACCAGCTCACGGCGTGTTCCCGATGATTCCATGCAAACCTGCCTTCCGGCGCCTCGACGACAAACATCTTGTCGACATCCCAACCTTGCACCAGACGATCCCACGAAATCCAATCGGTTTTTCTTTCCTGATGGCAACCGGTACACAACTTGCGCAACGCTTCAACCAGGCCCGGGTTTTCGTACAAACCCGTCCCATGACATTGACTGCAAGCTATATACGGACCTTCAGGCGTATCAGCGTGGTGGCAGGTGTCACAATCGATCCCGTCGGCATAGTCTACATGTCTGTCATGATCCCAAAACAAAATACCCACTCCCAAATCGGCCACAACCGACGGATCCGGACGGTGGCAATCTCCGCACCGGTTGGGTGCTTGGGGGTCCAAGTGATGGTTTTGCGTATTATGACATTCGAGACACTCTGTATGGATGGCTTGCTCAATCGAGGGAGCCCGTCCGCTTTGGCTTTCCACTTTCAACCCCGAATGACAATCCGTACAACGTCGCAACCCTTCGGAAGGATCCTGTTGTACGTGGCACCGCGCGCAGTCCGTATGTTTGAGATCGCGATGAAAATCGATTCGGGTGGAATAGTCCAAACCCAGCACGCAGGCAGGTTTGTGACACACCCGGCAGGCCCGGTACTCGGCTTCGGTGGTGGCCTGCTCATCTTCATGGTGACACCGCAGGCAGGTTTCTTTGGAGTCCGATCCGAACCCCATGTCCAGCTTGCGGGCATGCAATCGATGATCCCAGCGCACCACACCGAAAGAACCATGAAATGTCTGGGCATGGCAATCCCGACATATCATCGGACCTTTCTTGACGGCCCGATGGCATCCAATACACCGATTGTGGTAGGCCGTCATGGCAGGAAGGGCTTTCTCCACATCCCGAACAATCCCGCCCTCCGGGAGAGAGGTCTTTGAAACCTCGGCAGGCAATTTTGCGCTACCGCTCTCTTTGCTCGCGGCTCGCTCGTTGACATGGCAAGCCTTGCAGGGTTTGGGGTGAACCACGCCTTGCCCTTCTTTGTGGTGACACACCTGGCAATTGCCGATTTCCGGCAATCGGGCGTGGAGCTCATGATTCCAGATCACGTCGCCAAACCGAGCGGCATGCACCTGATCCGGCTCGATTTTTGGGCGCATAAACGCCGCGATGCCGCCCAAGCCGATCAGCATGAGAATCAAAAACCCAAGCATCCAAAGTCGAATTCGATTGTGCCTCGAAACCATGTCGCGTTTTCCTGATCCTTGCGGCATAGCGGGCCTATAAACCCTCTATGCCGTCATGAATTCTGCGTTCACTTTCCCTACCGACCCCGCTCTTTTGGGTTTGCCACTTCGATACATTGCGCTACACTCAATCCCATCGAGGTGCTGTCCATGATTTGCGTCGGAGTTATCATCGAAGTTGCAGACAAAACCGCCCGGGTGGCGGTCTCTCCCCAAGGGCCTTGCGGCCACTGCGGCGAACAAAACCGCTGCGGCCTCAACTTGTTTTCCAGCCGAGATACTTGCGATCTTTCGGTCACGGCCATCAACACTATTCAAGCCAAACCGGGCGATCTGGTCGAGATTGACCTCACCGCCCGCGAGGAGCTTTACGTGAGCGCCTTGGTATGGGGCCTGCCGCTTACCGGTTTGGTCGCGGGAGCGGCTCTGGGCGCCTGGTTGTCCGCCGGGTCGAGCATATCCGAAAACATCGCCGCTCTCATCGGTTGTGTTCTGGGCCTTTCGATCGGTTGGGCAGCGCTCAAGCTCATCAATCGCAGCATCGAATCCAAGTCCAAATTTGTCCCGCAAGTCCTTCGCGTGATCAAATCCAAAGCCTCGGAAAACTCTCTCCCCGGCTCCTAGATGTCTGCACTCGACCAACCGCATGACGACCAAGATCCTCCTTTTACCGCATCGGTGATTGCTCCAACCATGTATTGATTCTCTTACCCAAGGATTTGCCATCGACATGCTCGTTGCGCTGTCGATCGCTGAAAAAGCAGAGAGTTCCGCAACGCATGCAGCGTTTGGCTTCTGCTTGCATCTCTTCGGGTCCGAGCACCAAATCAACTTCGTCAAATGAGTGGATGCGTTCTTTCGCCTCCAGCTCGGGTTGCTGCACCCTAAGGCTTTTTTCGACACCCGATATCTCCACCTGATTCGACTCAGCCAATCTCTCGGGTTTCGTATATGTTCCAACCGGAAAACCCAGTTCTCTTCCGGATAGAAACAAATGAATCGATCGCGCCGCCCTCCGACCGGTTCCCACCGCGTCGATAAGCAACGCGGGACCGCTCCACAAATCTCCCGCGGTAAACATATGAGGAATATCCGTCTGCAGGGTCTTCTCGTCAGCCAGAATCGTATCCCAACGGGTAAGCTTCAACCCTCGATCCTTCAAGGCAGGCGTGTACCAATCCGTCAAAGGGCGCTGTCCGATCGCGGCTATCACCACATCCACATTCATCACTGTATTGGATCCCTCGACCGGAACCGGCCTTCTTCGGCCCGAAGCATCCGGTTCGCCCAACTCCATCTTGATATACTCGATTTGGCAAAGTTTTCCGTCCCGGCCGGCGATGAGCCGCTCGGGAGCCGCCAAAAACTGGTAATTGACCCCCTCGTGCTCGGCCGCTTCAATTTCAACCGCATTGGCAGGCATCTCCCGGCGCGTACGACGGTAGAGCAGCGTGACATCGGCGGCGCCCATACGCAAGGCGGAGCGGCAGGCATCCATGGCTGTATTTCCACCCCCCACGACCACCACCCGCTTGCCGCCGAGATCGATATGAATCCCAAGCTCCCGTTTTTGTAAAAACTCGGTGCCTTTCCATACTCCCTCGAGATCCTCCCCTTCGCAACGCAGTGACGAGTTGTCCCAGGCGCCCATGGCAAACAAAACCGCATCGTGGTTTTTCTCCAACTCATCAATGCTCAATTGGTTTCCCAAAGACTGGTTGTAATGAACCTCCACTCCCAACTCGAGAATTTTGTTAATCTCGAAATCAAGGGTCTTTTTCGGCAAACGATACTCGGGTATCCCGTATCGGGCCATGCCTCCCAAAGCCGGTTTGGCTTCGAAGATCACGGGATGATGGCCGAGCCTCCTCAGATAATAGGCCGCCGTCAAGCCGCACGGACCTCCTCCGATGATCGCTATTCGTTTTCCGGTATCTGCAAGCACGACCGGTTTGGAAGAGCTGGGTTGGCTCATTTCCCAATCGGCCACAAACCTTTTGATATAGTTATGATGAACCGGCTCGTCCCCTATCGCCGCCCTCCGGCATCCCGCCTCACAAGGCGCCGGGCACACCCTTCCACAGATGAGGGGCAGTGGATTGCGCTCGCGGATTACTTCCAAGGCTTGTGCATACCGGCCCTTGGCGCTCAAATCGATGTAACGGGGTATGTCGATTTGAGCCGGGCAAAGCTGTCGACAGGGAGGTAGGCACTCAGAAGCATGATTGAAATGCATCAATTTCTCACTCTGCTTGTATACTCGAATGACCCCGGTCGGACAAACCCGCTCACAGGTTCCACAACCCGTACAGCGATCCGCCATGACATACGGATATCCTTCCGGCCCCATGGCAATGGCATCGAAAGGGCAATTGACAAGGCAGGTGCCCAGGCCGAAACAACCCACTTTACATCGAAGATCACCCCCATGCAGGGCATAGAGCGCTCGGCAATCCGCTGTGCCTTCATATACGTACTTGCGCTCGGCTCGATCTCCGCCGGTACAGAAGTGGTGTGCGGATCTGGGCTCGGCTTTACCCACACTGACTCCCATGATGGCGGCCACCCTGGCTGCGACCTCGACGCCACCGGCGATACACGCATCTACCCGCGCCTTTCCCTGCACGATGGCTTCCGCACACGCCGAGCAACCGGCATATCCGCAACCGCCACAATTGGCGCCCGGCAAAGCGTCTTCGACGTTTGTGATCCTGGGATCCACTTCAACATAAAAAACCTTGGCGGCAACCGCCAAAATCGTCGCGGCTCCCAACCCGATGCCCAACATAACCAGAGCAGATATCATTTTCTACCCAGCCTCTCAGGATACATTCAGGTTTCTAAACATCCTCGATTCCGACACAAGCATCCAGGGCTTCAATCCAGGGCGACACGTCATTGTCCGTCTTCCGCTCAAGCCCGACTTCAGGAAACTCAAATCATCCCCTGAAAAGCAAAAAACGACAAAGCCAGCAATCCGGCCGTGACCAATCCGATCCCGGTTCCTTCGAGCGGCTTAGGAATTCGAGTGGTCTCGAACCTCTCTCTGATCCCGGCAAACAATATCAGCGCCAATCCAAATCCAACCGCCGAGGCAACCGAGAACAAAATGGTGTCGAGCAAACTGAATCCTTTTTGGATGTTGATGATGGCAACTCCCAATACCGCGCAATTCGTGGTAATGAGAGGCAAAAATATACCCAAGGATTTGTACAGGGCCGGTATGGATTTTCTCAGAAACAATTCGACAAATTGCACCAGGGTTGCAATGACCAGAATAAAGGCCAGTGTGCGCAGGTACTCGAGCTCATTGGGTTTCAGAAGCGCATGTTCGACCACCCAAGTGATGACCCCGGCAAGCGTGAGGACAAAAACCACCGCCCCGGACATTCCGATGGCGGTTTCCATTTTTTTCGAGACACCTAAAAATGGGCAATTTCCCAGAAATTTCGCCAACAAAATGTTGTTGATAAAAATGGCTCCGACAATCAATTTCAAAGAATATTCCATGCCCATGCTCCCGGCTTAAGACTAGCGACCCAACCACCGGCCCAAGAGGTTCATGCCGCCGAGCATCAACCCCAAAGCGACAAAGGCCCCGGGGGCCTGTTGTAGAAACCCGAAAGGTTGCTCCAAAAAGACTTTATCGCCGAACAACAACCCCAATGTGCCCGCCCCGAACAACTCTCGAAACGAACCCAATATGGTCAGAGACAACGTAAACCCCAACCCCATGCCCAGTCCATCGGCAATCGAAGGCAGTACCGGGTTTTTTTTGGCAAATGCTTCTGCTCGACCCAGTATGATGCAATTGACCACAATCAGCGGAATAAACAAACCCAGACTTTCAGAAAGCTCGAAGAAATAAGCTTTGGTAATCATTTCGACGCACACGACAAATGTGGCTATAATCACGATATAACAAGCCACCCGGACCTCGGAGGGAATGACTTTTCGAAGCATGGATATGAGCATGTTCGAGCATACCAGCACAAAAGTCGCAGACAAACCCATGCCCAATCCATTTTCCGCCGAGGTGGTCACGGCCAAAGCCGGGCATAACCCCAAAACGAGCCGAAACGGCGGGATTTCCTTCCAGAGCCCCTTCGAAAATTCTTTGACCAACACCGAAGCGCTCATGCCATGCTCTCCTCAAGATCCTTGCGACAAAGCGTCCAGCACGGCCGCTTTGTGTTGCTCGTGCAGTTCTTTGGCCTGGCGTACGGCATCCATGACCGCCTGACTGGAAATGGTTGCACCACTTACGCCGTCCAGATCTCCACCGTCTTTTTTCAACCTCAATGCTGCATCCTTGCCGAGCCTGACAAACTGAGCGGTAAACCCAGGTTCGAGCACCCGGGTGCCCACGCCGGGGGTTTCCGACATGGTTGTAATGCCCACAGCGGTAAGACCACCGCTGTCGACATCAATACCCGTCATAACCCCCAGTTTTCCACCGTAGCCTTCTCCAAAGCCTTCGATGGCCACCACTGGAGTTTCTCCCGCGCCACTGAGCACATAGATACAAAGAGGCTCTTTGGCTCCCACATCCAAATAGCGGGCCGAAGACAACAATTGGTTTTCCATCTCGGCTCGCTCTTGCTCGGACAGCTCTCCGCCGCCCCGCATGGCCGCCTGCACTGACAACAGCGCGGGTACTTTTTTATAACGCATCACATTCTCTGAAATTTTCTCCACAGTGGCCTGGTGGAGCTTTCCGAGCACCAATCCACTCGCCAAAGCGATCCCGGCGAGGGCCGCAAACAATCGCAATACATTAAGCATGCCGGCCGACCTCCTTGATCCTGGGCTTGATTCGATCCAGCAAGGGATTGAGTATATTGATCAACAGGACGGCAAAAGGAACTGCATCAGGCCATACGCCATAGGCCCGAATGAGCACGATCAGAAACCCGCCTATCGCGCCGTACAACCACAATGCTCTGCGGTTTGCGGGCGAGCAGGTGCTGTCGGTGGCGATAAAAAACGCAGCCAGCACGACGTTGCCGGAAAAAACCTGCTCCATCGGACCAGAATCGAGCCGTCCGGCAAAAAACCACGAGAAGACCAACACCGCCACAAGCATCGCAATCGGAACCTGCGGTCTAATGATACCCTTGAACCATAAAAACAGACCCCCGGCCAGGCTGGCCCATATCGCTAGGCTGCTGCTGGTTGCGATGCCGGCCGTGCCGAGCGGATAAACGTGTTTGGGCCATGACAGCAACAAAATCAACCAGCCGACCATGACCGGATGCATGGGATATCCGCCGATGCCGCCAAAAATCTGTTTGCCCAAGAAAATGGTCAAAAAGATCCCGACCGCCAGCACCCAGAGCGGGACACTTGGAGGCATCATCAATCCCATCAACGCACCCATCAGGGCTGCGTGTCCATCCAGCACACGATAGGGTTGGCGCATAACGAGCTGAATCGCATACTCGAAAAGAACCGCCAATCCCAAAGCCAGCGTCAAAGTTCCCATGATACCTACGAGCCAAAGAGCGCTGACATCTATGCCCAACTCGCCCGCCAGAGAAGAAACCAAGCTGTCTATCGAGCCGACAGAGCGTATTGCCGCACCCGATGGCAGATCGAATGCATGCCCATAGGCGCCCGCCAAAGCCGTAGGCAAAAGGGCCGCCAATATCATCCAATTGATTCCGGCTATGGAAGATTTCGAGCGCCAGTGTGGAGCTGAGCCTACCGTAAAGATGATTGGTTTTTCCAATACGCTCACCTTGTTCTCTCCCGTCTCTCATCAGCATCTCGATCTGTTTGGGCCAATTGTTGCTTCGCCAGTCGTATCAATTGCAATAACGGGCGACGGGCCGTACAAACCGATGCACACAATCCGCACTCGATGCAATGTTCGATACCGTACTGCCGAGTGGCTTCAAACTTACCGAACTCACTGTACCGACCGATGGATTGCGCCTGCAGCCTCAATGGACAGACATCGATGCATGCACCGCAGTGTATACATGGGTCGTTTCCAAAAGAAACCAACTCGTCCGCTCGAACCACGGTAATCGCATCGATGCCGGCATCCACCACAGCTTCGAGCGAATACTGCGCATATCCACGCATGGGTCCGCCGGCGACAACCTTATCCGCGGGATCCAGATGCAATCCACATTGGCGTGCAATCTCGGACAGAGAGGTTCCCAGGTGTACCCTGACGACATCGGAAGGTTCTTGCCCGCTTCGAATCAAGCTCAAGGTTTTCAGACTTGGGACCTGGCCCTGCTCGATACAATCCAGGATCGCCAGAGCGCTTTCGATGGAGAGAATCAAGGCGTTCGGATCACCGATCCTGTGCATGAGCGAAATGGGCAAAGCCTGGGGATAAACCGGCGGGACGGCAACCAGCCGAATCGGAGCGCCCAGGTCTATCTTGTACGCATCGGTCTTCCGATTGTCAGGCACCACGAAAAAAACCGATTGTGGATCGCAGCACCGCCCGAGCAACCTCAAAGCGCGACCGATATCGGCTTTGCGTTCCTCCATCAAGCTGGCCGAAACACATACGCCGGGCTCTTGATCGAGAGCCGAGATCACCAAGGATCGCGAGCCATCGATCCGACCATCCCAAGCCGGGTATAGGGTCGGGGGGAAAACCCCCGCCATCCGAATGCGCTCTCGAATTTCTTCGATCCGGGAGCTATCGGGGTCGAGTGGTTCAAACGCCACTGCGGCAGCCTGCGAACGGGGTTGTAGCTTGATTGCCCGACCCGCGCGACCGGCTCGTATATCCGGCGTGGAAAAATCCATCTCGACCCGGCCGTCGACCGGGCTGGGCATACAAGGGGCATCATTCCAAAGAGCCAAAAACTGTCCGGCTTTCACTTCATCCGCGTCTCTGACAGCGCTTGTCAACATCCGATCAGACTGCGCGCCCAAGAAAATGCGCAACCACTCTGGACGATCGAGCACGTGAATGGACATGGCGGATTGACAAAGTGAAAATGCACAATGCGCTCTTCCCAGTACGCGCGCGACCAAATCGGGTCCGAACCATTTTCGGGATTTACTGTGGGATTTACTGTGGATCAAGGATACCAAGCCTTTTTCTCCTTATACCGTCCACTTTCATATGCTTACACGATACAGTCAAAGCGTGAACCCAAATACGGAATATCCGAACTAGCCTGGATTAGAGCCGTTGTCAACACCGATGTTGCCACGATGATGAAGTCCTAAGTTGTCAAATACCCGGGTTTGATGATACACAGTTTCGACCATGCGGAAAATGATTGCCGTGACATTCCTTTCCATAGCTTGTTTTGGGGTATCGGAATGCAATCAGAACGAAAAAGTGCTCCGGGCCGAGTTTGCGGCCATGGGATCGATCCCCGTCAATATCAGTGGATATCGAACCAGACAAGAAGTCTTTCACCAGGCGGTAGAAGCCTACCGCCTGGATCTTCAGAACATGGATTCTCTTCTAAGCGTATTCAAGAAAAACAGCCTGCTCAACCAAGCGGCGCGGGGCCACCTGGTTCAAATCAATCAGGAAATCGAAAACCTCCTGCTCCAAGCCATTCGAGTCAGTCGCATAAGCTCCGGGGCATTCGATCCGACCGTTTTGCCGGTCATCGAACTTTGGAGACAGGCCAAAAAACGCAACCGCCCCCCGGAGCCGAATGAGCTTCGAGCGGCAGTTTCAAAAGTGGGCATCGCGCATATTAAATTTCAAAAAAATGCTGGAAAAACATACCTTTCCCTCGATCCAGGCACGTCTTTGGATCTGGGGGGAATCGCCAAAGGGTACTTCGCCGATCTCGGCGCCATGCATTTGAGAAAGGCCGGTATCCAAAGAGGCTTGGTGGAAATTGGAGGTGATTTGGTGATGTATGACGACTCCGACTCCCCGCAGCCTTTTCAAATCGGCATTCGTCATCCCAGGCAAAAAGGCGCTTTTTTGGGCAAACTCGTCATCGACTCCGGCGCGGTGGTTACTTCGGGTGACTACGAACGCTTTTTGCAGATCGGCACCAAGCGATACAACCACATTATCGATCCCCGAACCGGCAGGCCGACCGAGCACGTATGCGCCGTAACCCTCACAGCCCCGACCGGCGTTCTGGCCGATGCTTTGGCCACCGCGATCATGGTGCTGGGAGAAAATGATGGAATGAAATTGGTCAGGCAACTTGATGGGATCGACGCAATGATCGTGACTGAATCCTTTGGAGGCAGGCTCAAAATCATTATGAGCCCGAATATGAAAACCAGGTTCCACAGACAATGAGTTTTGCCAAGGGCAAAAAACCAAAGGCCTCGCTCAAAAGCGAGGCCTTTTTTAGAGTGCCGGCGGAGGGAATCGAACCCCCATGGTCGCAAGGACCGCGGGATTTTGAATCCCGTGCGTCTACCAGTTTCACCACGCCGGCTCGAAGTCAATGAGCAACCACGGAAAACATCTTATAGCTGCAGAGAACTGATCCGTCAAGAACCATCTGCATCATTTTCATGCAAATGCACATTTCCACCCAAGCTTGTGTGTAGGGAAATCTCCGATATAAAAAGCTTTTCACTCCTATTTGGCAAGGCATGCAAAGCTTTTCGAATCTGCAATCTCACCGTTTGAGCCCGCATCGGCTGTTTGAAAAACACGAGCGTTTGCACTCCATGCTGAAATCCCGAAAGCGCGAAATCCTCCACCGCCAGGATACGCTCATCCAACCACAAACGACTTTTTCTGCGCACCTTCAAAGTGGCATTTCCATCAAATTGTATATCAAAATCAAAACGTTGCTTACAAGGTTGAATCCGCCCCGGCTCGCCCATGCATGCCGGTACCAGGCGCAACATGCGGATTTTCTCGGGGAGCTCGAAGCGAAGCTCGAAAACCAAAGCATCTTTCTCGGTATCGACCAGAACACCACTTTGGGGTTGGTTATCGAAAAGAATATCTTTCAGGTTATGGTTTTTCGAAGGCACATATTTGATATTTTTTGATTTTATAGAAATTTCATTGGACCTTATCGCCGGTAGATAATCAATATAGCGATCCTCTGTCTGGCGATATATTTGGTCGCGGGGGGCGAATATCTTCTCTTGTATGCCGATAACCAGCTCAAAAACACTCCCCTTCGCATTTCGGACGGAGATCTTTTTCATCTTATTGTATACTTTGAGATGCGGCCAACCCTCGTGATTTGGCTCGATGGACAATCCCAATGCCTTGTTCCCAAGATCCACCAATCCAACCGGCGTTCTACCGGCATCTTTTTCGGAGTGGATTTTTTGGTATTCGGTCGAAAAGATCTCTCTGAGTGCATCCTTCTCCATCAGAAGCAGCTTGACCCAATGATCTTCTTCATCCGGACTGTCTTCAAACACATCCACCAACCAGGCTTTATGGGCTGTACCCAGAGAAATCAACCCAAACGCCGCCACCTCACTCGCGGTTTTGGCCGCAGTACGAAATACGCAGGCATACCTCCCGCGCTCATCGGCCACCCAGGCTGATAGGCTCATGCCGTCTTTCGATTTTTCCAAAACCACCGTATCCAAACGACCATCGCCATTGATGTCAAATCGTTTCTCCTGAACCACCGCATAGCCCGCCAACCGGAAATCCCGATACGCCTCGGATTGATAAAATGGTTTATCCGTTCCACCTTGGGCAATGAGAGTCAGGATTATTGCCACTAAATTATTAGAAATGCTAAATAAAGTCATATATCACCTTCCGGATCGACATGTGGTCCAATTATCGGGATAATTAAATTAGTTTTTCTTGATGAAAAAGTATTTCCCGAAAGATTCGATGTAATGATACAAATATTCTTGCAATGACAAAAGAAAAAATATTGAATACCCCAGACTCTGCTACGTCCAAAACCCTGACACATATGGCATATTGGTATTGAATCGATACTGGAATCAAGTATATGTGATGCGCGTAGGCAGTGTGTAGCTCATTGATCCTGTAGGAAATTACGGTTGACCAACCCAAGAGTTTAAGGTAGTAATGGGCAGGTTTGCTATGACAACAACGACACACTTTTATCAGGATGAGCAGCATGTCAATGATTGGTTGGTCCATGCCACCGGTAGATACCGAATTGTAAGTGAAATCGGCAGCGGCGGCATGGCCGTGGTCTACTTGGCCAAAGATCTGAGCCTGGATCGAGATGTCGCCGTCAAAGTGCTACATCCCCACCTATCAAACCACGAACAAGCCCGGGCAAGATTTCGGCGCGAAGCCCAAGCCGTGGCGCGACTGAGGCACCCGAACATTATCGAAATACATGATTTCGCTCAACCAAGAAACAGATTGAGTTACCTTATCTGCGAGTATGTTCAGGGGCAAACCCTCAAAAGCTTCCTCGAACGCCACGAAACATATTTTCCCGAGCTGGCAGTCATGATCGGGATCAAGCTATGTGAAGCCATTGAGCATGCGCATGACCTCAATGTGATCCATAGAGATCTCAAGCCCGAAAACATTATGGTAAGCAATACCGGGATTTTGAAGCTGATGGATTTCGGTATCGCCAAAGTGATCGACCACACCCAGCAAATGACCCAAACGGGCACGATCCTTGGCTCTCCCGCTCATATGGCGCCCGAGCTGTTCGAAGGCAAAGATCTCGATTTTCGATCGGATTTGTTTTCATTGGGCACCATTCTTTACTGGATTGCGACCGGCAACCTACCCTTTTTTGGAAAAAATCCCCATCAAGTCATCAAGCAAATCGTACAAGGCAGCTACCCGAATCCCTTGCATACATGTCCCATAATGAGCATAAAGATCTCCGACATGCTGACCACCGCCCTGCATCTTCTGCCTGAAAAGCGGTTTCAATCGGCGGCGTCCATGCGGGAAAATCTGCTAGGCTGCCTGGAAGGTTTGGATCTCGACGATATCGATCAGGAGCTATCGGATTTCTTTTCCGATCCGGAAAAGTATTTACCGGAACTAAGATTTCGTCTATCCAAGAAAATATTCCTCAACGGCCGGAAAGCTTGGCGCGCCGGCCGGCACCAAAAGGCCCTGGTGGATCTGGATCGCGTACTTGCTCTGGAACCGGACAATCCCGACGTGGGTCCGCTCATCCACGGTATCCAACGCCGCAGGCGATTGCGGACCGCATGTATTGCAACCGCATGTGTCGCCGTGATTGTTACGATGATACTCTTTGGATCCTCCTTCGGTATTCCTGATGATCTCAATCCTCAAATTGGAAGTCGGCTCAAGGAGTTCAGCTCGCAACCCAATCCCAAAGGCGCGACCATAAAACCCTTTGACTCCATATTCAAAGATAATCCGCTTCCGGATCTCTTTACCATCCAGAGCTCAGACCACCAAGCCCCTTCTGCGCCGAAATACGAGCAACCTGAAAACCCGGAAGAAGCCACCCCGTTTGACCCGGTCATGGCCAAGAAAACCCTTTCGAGAAAAGCTCCCGGGAAAAAGATCGCCCACCTATCGACCAGAGCCATAAAAATCCCGGTAAAAATATATGTCGATCCATACTTCGATCAAATCCTGGTAAACGGAAATCCCGCCGGAAACAACAACCGGAGCACGATGTACGGCCAACGCTTCACGGCTCGGCTCGCACCCGGAAAATATCAGATCAGATTGCAACGCCGGGGATGTCATGATGACGAGTTTCAATTGGTGGTACCGCGACGCCATACGAAACCAATCGAGCTGCGCCGCCATCTGCAATTTCGGCCCGCGTCCCTCATCATCCAAACTCCGATGAAAAACACGAAGATATGGGTAGACTCAATTTTCAAAGGCCATGCCCTGAGCACCAGGAGCGAGCCCATAGAGATTTTCATGGAGGGTTTTCCGGGAGTCCGGAAGATTTCGCTTCGTTTGGTCAATGACAATCTGGGGGAAATCAGAAAGCAACTCTGGGTCAAAGCAGGCGAGCAAAACACCCTAAACATCTCGGCCGCCGATTTCAAATCAGCCCGAAAGCTCAAGCAACCTACCGATGAGGACACTCCTTGAAAAAAAGACTTTTCGGGCTTCTTTTGGTCTCGTTTTCATTGCAGGGCGCAGCCACTCTGGCCGACCCCGCAAGGGATCAGATGCAGCGAGGTAAACTCGAATTTTATCATAAGAATTTCGAAAACGCCATCAACTTGCTGCATGGACTGTTTTACCCGGAAAAGAGATTGAATCGTGAGTCTGAAATCGTGGAAGCCCTCGAGCTTTTAGCATTGTCCTATTTCTATACCGGACAAGAAAATCAAGCCAAAACTTATTTCACCAAGCTGCTCTATGTGCGACCCGATCACCAGCTCGATCCATTTATCGTACCTCCTCCTGCCGTTTTGTTTTTCAATCAAATTCAGGCCAGGCCGGAAATTCAAAACCGTCGATTGCAGAAATCCGAAGAAGAAGCCGTCCGCAGGCTGCCCAAAAAAGAAAAGCAACCCGAGCCTGCCAAAACATTGGTCAACGACATTTATTACGAACGAACCATCGAACATCACTCGCGCATCTGGATGTTTCTACCCTTCGGCCTGGGTCAATTCAAAAATGGGCATACCACCAAAGGAGCGATTTTGGCTTCTACCCAGGCATCTGCGTTGGCAACCAATATTTTTTGCTATCTTTTGTTGACCAGCATGAAGAACGAAAACGGAAATTTTGCGAGCACGGATGTTTCTTTGGTAAAAGGCTTGAGAACCACCGGATATATTTCCTTGGGGATTTTCATAAGCCTCTGGATATACGGCATGGTTGACGCCAACATGTATTTTCAACCCATGACGGAAACCCCATTTATCAAGACCAAACAAGAATCCAGGATGACTTCGGCACCCACAACCCGATTGCAACCCGTCATCATGCCGAAAGGTGTGGGTTTTGTATTCTCTACCAGATTTGATTGAAACCCTTGTTATCTGTTTCATACACTGACAATGAAATTCATGGAGAATCGACCAATGAACTACTTTCGGGCTTGGATGCGCTCAGTGGACTTGAGGTAACGACGATGCCTTGTGTGCGTTACATCCTAAATCAGAAAGAACCCCCGGTTACTGTGAGATTGTACAAGCGCATCACATCAATTGGAAGCGACAAAAATAATGACATATGCCTGCCGGCGGGAGATATCCTGCCTACCCACGCCCATATATATTTCGACGGCAGTCATTACTGGGCCTTCAGCCTCGATCGAAATCGCCTCCTGCATGTCAACACAAAAAAGGTGCATAACCATCGACTCGAGCATCTCGATCAGATTCAACTGGGCCGAATCCAAATGGACTTTTTTCTCCATGACGAAATCGAAAATCAACCCGTGCAATGGGAAGTCACCCAGCTTCACGCCTATAAAAAAATGCTGGAGTTCAGCCGAAAAGTGGCCAACCAAGTTTCTATCTCCGATCTTCTCAACACACTCTTGGACGCGGTAATCGATCTTACCGAAGCTGAAAAGGGTATGGTTCTTTTACTCGACCAGGAACAACCCCGGGTCGAAGCGGCCCGCAACATGCAAAAAGAAACCATCCAAAACGCCCTGGATAAGGTATCGGATTCCATTATTACCCAAGTTCAACAATCCAAACAACCTGTTATCGTCTCGGACGCACTGTCCGACGACCAGTTCAAGACCTCTTCATCGGTTATCAACCTCAAGTTGTGCTCGGTCATGGCGGTGCCGCTTTTGGACAAGGGCGATATTTTTGCGATCTTGTATTTGGGCAACGACAATGTCGTCAACCTATTCAATCAAGAATCATTGGATCTTTTGTGCGTCTTCGCCTCACAGGCAACCCTCCTGCTTCAGAAAGCCTTGTTGTTGCAGAAATTGCAAACCGACAACCACAACCTCGAAAACCGGATCAAACACCTGCATTACGGAGACATCATCGGCTCCTGTGCTGCGATGAAAAGCGTCTTTCGAAGCATCGACAAAATCGCTCCCACCAACGTCTCGGTTCTCATATCCGGAGAAACCGGAACCGGAAAGGAGCTTATTGCCAAACGTATTCATGATCTAAGCCCCAGGGCTTCCGGTCCGTTCGTGACCATCAACTGCGGAGCCATCCCCGAAAACCTGCTGGAGAGCGAATTATTCGGCCACATCCGAGGAGCGTTTACCGGCGCGGTGGCTACCCGGGATGGAAAATTCAAGGCGGCCGATGGAGGAACCTTGTTTTTGGATGAAATCGGCGAATTGCCTTTGCAACTACAGGTAAAGCTTCTTCGGGTACTGCAGGAAAAAACGATAACCAAAATCGGAGACACCAAACCCGAATGGATTGACACCCGTATACTGTCTGCCACGAATCGCGATTTGGAGAAAGCCATCGAGCTGGGTCGATTTCGAGAAGATCTCTACTACCGAATCAATGTTGTGAAACTTCCCCTGCCGGCGCTTCGAGACCGCAATGAAGATCTGTTTGCCATCGCGAAATACTTGTTGCATAAGTATACGAAAGAATACAACAAAAACATCAAAGGGTTTTCCAAGCGAGCGCTTGCGGCGATTCGCAAAGAAAAATGGCCCGGCAACATACGCCAGCTCGAAAACCACATCAAGAAAGCCGTTATTCTATGTGATCATGCCTGGATCGAACCTCAAGATCTCGATCTGGATGAACACGATATTGAGCCCATCATGCCGCTGGCTGAAGCCAAAGAACGTTTTCAACGTCGATACATCGACGAAATACTTACACGCAATAACGGAAACCGAACCAAGACAGCCAAAGACCTGTGTGTTGATCCACGCACCATTTTCAGACATTTGGAAAAATCCGGAAATCAGGAAGATCCTGAAGAAATTCGGGGCGGCAGTCCCTGACATTTCTGTCATAGATTCCGGACCGACGCCATGCATAATAGGAATGTATCGATGAAGAAAATGTTAACAAATCAAAGTCAAAAAGACTGCTTTCTTTTATTGGCATTTTTTTTGCATATTAGACACATGTCGTTCGTTGGTTGGATCTTTTTGGCGGTATGCATATGGTTTGAATGGGGATGTCTCATGTACCCTGACATCGAAGTCGAACAGCAAACTCCCAATCATCAACCGGAGATATCCATCGAGACAGTCGAGCCGCAGGACAACGGCATATTTCTCATCGACTTGGAATGTGAGAAATTGGTGTTCAGAGTAGATCGAGTCATCGAGAAAGACATCGAAGACAACCTATATGTAGGTTGGTATCTCAATTGGAAGAGAGAAAACCGGCAGCAACCCGACTGGGGCTGGAACAATCTTACCGGTATGCATGACGAGGAGATCAGACCCGGACCCGATCTCGTTTTGCCACATAACTATGTGGAAGAAAATAAAATCTATACCTTGAGGGTTTTCATCGCGGACAGACCGCCGAACATCCCCCAAGATCCCAACAAGGCCATACTTGATTTCATGGATCGCCCGGAAGGCAAATTCGACACATATCAATGGACTTTTCAACCAACATATGGATCTGGATTTTGCAAAACTCAGTGAGGACCCATGAACGAGAACCCTACGCGAACGGTAATAAGCTTGATGTTTTTTCCCATTCTTTCGGCGATGGGATGTGCCCAGGACATCGCCGGGCCTTCATCAGATCCACATCCATGCATATCCAACGAGGATTGCCGTGGATACAGCCGATGCATCCAGAATGTATGTGAAGCGCCGAGCGTATCAACAGACGTAGTGCACTTTGAGCTCATCCCCCCGGTGTCCTCCGATCTGGTTCCGACCCAAATCACGAATGTCGATCCGGGCAAAACCGTGTCTTCGGAAGATGGTATCAAGCTGGAAATGTCAAAAGCCATCCATCTCGAGCATGTGATTTCAGATATACCTCTCGAAAAATCCGGAGTTGCCGGAATCCTTTGGATCAAACGCTTCGGGGGAATTACCAACCGATCGTTATTCTGGAACATTCAAACCGGAAGAGACGGTAAAGCCAGCATGGATTTGCCCGAGGGTCGTTACGATATGGTATTCAAGCCGCTTCAGCGCGAGGAGTTTCCGCAGATTCTCCTAACCGGACTCGATCTGCCGGATCGATTGGATCTACCCATGAAGTATCCTGTTTATCCAGACAAGCAAAACATCGTCGAACAAAACACCATCATGCTCGTGAAAGGAGTCGTTCGGCTGGATGATACGGCTTACGTTACCACCACGCAACTCAAAGTCGAAGGGGTTGCCGTCTTCGAAGATACCGGCAGATACGAGTTGTATACCAATCTGGCCACCCCAGATAAAAACGGCTTGTTTTTTCTGCGCTTGCCCATACATTACAAGATCGGCAAAGACGGTCTTGTCGAGAGAATCCATCCCACGAAGCTGAACCTGATGATTCGTCCGAAGTCTTCAAGCACTTTGGCTCCCATCATAGCAACCCATGTCAATCTGGAAAACTTCGATCTTGGCGATTTCTACGTTGGAAAAATCCCAAAAGAATATATATTCTCTGGAACGGTTCTCGATACCCAGGGAAGGCCGATCCCGGCCTGTCAACTGTGGTTCGAGTCCGATCAGATCGCCAACGGAAGCTATACCGCCGCGTGCACGACAGACGACTCCGGGGCATTCACCATCGGCGTTCCGGAAGGACTGTATCGTATTACTCTTTTACCTCCGCTTCGAGCCAACGCGAAAATTGACAACTTCGATTTGAACCTCACCAAACAACTCAAAGAGCACCAATTTATTTTACAGCCTCGGCCCCTTTTGAAAGGCACCATCTTCGATGATAGAGGTCGATTTGTACCCGGGGTGGTCATCAAAGCCAAAAAACTACCGGACGACTTTTACTCGAACCGGATCATGTTGCGAACCTTTGAGACAACTTCCAATCAATTCGGTGCATTTGAACTCGGAACCGATGGCGGCGTCTACGAGCTCATCTTGATACCTCCGGCCTCGTCCAACCTGGCCCGCAGCTTACCGACCATCATCGAGATCAATCAATCCATCTCGTCACTTCCCCGGGATGTATCCACCCTACCGGTGCCCCACATCATACAGGGACATCTTTTCGGACCAAACAACGAAACCCTTTGTGGAGTCACTATATACGTCTACACTCTGGACGATCAGGACTACCCCCGATTGATTGGAAAAACCATCTCCAGTGAAGCTTCCAAAAGATGCGATGGCAGCTATACGGTAATCGTACCCCAGATCAAGGCGCCCTACCGGACCTACCATCTATCTTCGAGTCTACCGCTCGATGATCGGCGCCAATCTCTCGATAGCTCGGATTTCCATCCCATAAACCCAAGACATCTTGATATCAATGAACCGGGCGAATTTCATTAATACGAAAAACCAGTAATCTTTTTATATTGCCGGCCGCAAACCGAAGAAACATTTTTCGAAACCAAAAAGATATACGCGAAGAAATCTGCCGACATTCTTGCGTTATCAGTTCCTTGGACTCGTCGCACGACAAATATTCACACATCAGGCGAAAACCCATGGGCCTATCGCTTCGATCTGAAAACAGTCGAAGCATTTCGACAAATTTTGGTTTGAGGGACACCACGAAGGCTGCTCGAGGATTTTTTTGTAGGTTGCTGTACGTTCTGGCCAGATACCCTTGGAGCACATGGACGGTATTCTCATCGACAATTCGCATGGAGCCGATGGGTGCGATGTTGGGAACCCCGCTTTCATCACATGTCGCCATATAGGCGAGCTGCCACTTTCTAAGGCGAATGCCATTGAACGCGCTTCGTGCCATTTCAAAGTTACAATTGGCATTTTTCATTTCTTTCTCCTTAATAAAAAGTAATATATATTAAACAAATATTATTGAAACATAATATATATCAATTATACATTAAGTCAAGATCATTTCCATTTGGTTGGATTTCCGATAACTTTCAGCCTGCACCCGCATACATCCCGCTGGCGCACCAGGAGTTGCCGTGTTACCATCCGATCGTGGGTAGGTGTGAACCTGTGTGGATAGCGGATTTGTTTACCAAAACAACACGAATTCGGCGTTCTTTTTTCGCATGGATCATATCTTCGTTGGTTTTTACAGCATTGGCGGTGCTTACCGTATTGATCTGGCGGCAACAAATCTTAAACCAAAACTCACTTCTCACCCAGCGTACCGAAGCTACCTGCGTGCAAGCCGCCCGACGCTTGGAGGTATTTATGGAATCTCATCTACGGGTGGCATCCATTTTCGCCAGGCGCTGGTCTACCCATGAAACCCGGGATTTTTCGCGACGAAGATTCGAAGAGTTCGCTTCGGTGCTCATGAAAGAGATGCCGGCGTATTACGCGGTAGGCCTGATTCCTCCGGATCGCAGCCATGGATGGATCGTCCCCCCCGATGTACCGCTGTATGCGGTCGCTTTGGATCCCAAGCGCGCCGCCGTACTCGATGAAACCAGGCAATTCAACCAAGCGGTTTTTTCGGAACCTTTCGATTCGGCTCAAGGAGCCACAACCGTATATGCCGCTCTGGCCCTCATGCGCGGATCCGAATTTCTGGGCACATTGCTGGTCGACTTTCGCACCAAGGCTCTTATCGAAGATTGCTTTCATGAACGTATTCGAATGGAATTTCAATTTATGGTGCAAGACTCGGATCAAGTACTATTCAGCTCGAATCCCAAGGAGCTTCCGCGCGCTTTCCTGAAGGCTCCCATCAAAGCCCGGGTCCAGTTTCCGGTACGCAACCGCACTTGGCAATTGGATATGATGCCCCGAAAAGAAACCGCCGCCCGTTACGGTTGGAGCGCCAGCCTGCCCCTGCCGTTGTTGGGCATTGTTCTATCGGTGGGGTTGAGTGTACTGGTTTTCATGCTTCTGCGCCATGTCGCCTGGCTTCGGATGGCCAGAGATCGCCAAGCCACGCTCTCTAGAAAAGTACTTTTAGCCCAAGAAGAAGAACGCGCCAGAATATCGAGAGAGCTGCATGATGAGTTGGGACAACAACTCACGGCATTGCGTTTGGAAATGGGCTGGTTGCGCACCCACCTGTCGAGCCAATCACCCCAGGGGGTCGGCGCTTATAAAAATGTGGTCACCCTGATCGAGCAGGCCACCGAAGAGTTGCGGCACATGTGCCGGGGGTTGAGACCCGCGCTGCTGGATGATTTGGGATTGGAGCCGGCCGTCACCCACCTATTCGAAGAGTACCAACGCCGCTTGGACTGTGATATCGAGGCCAGCGTGCGAATCGGTGAATACGATAAACAGATATCTGCAACCCTGGCCCTGTGTACCTATCGAATTCTTCAGGAATCCCTCAACAACGTCAGCCGTCATGCCAAGGCATCGAAAGTCTTTATCCGATTGACCGCCTCGCGCAGCGGGATTATCATGCAGGTGGTTGACAACGGATGCGGTTTCGACATCAATCGGCTCGGGGCCATGCGCGGCTGGGGCCTGCAGGGCATGCAAGAACGAGCCCACTTGGTGGACGGAGAGGTTGAGATTCAATCCACCATCGGAGCCGGAACCCAAATCATCTTCCGCGCCCCGTATTCCAGCCGTGAAAAGGAGCCGCTGGTATGATCCGGATTTTGGTGGTGGATGATCACACTCTGGTGCGCGCCGGGCTCTGCAGATTGCTCAACTCCGAAGACGGGTTCGAGGTAGTCGGCGAGACCGGATCGGGTCGCGACGCCGTCGAGCTATGCCGCAAACTCAAACCGGATATCGTTTTATTGGACTACAGTCTGCCCGATATGGATGGATTGGAAACCACCTCGAGACTCGTGCCGTTGAAAACCGGCGCTCGGATCCTCATCCTTACCATGTATGCCAACGAGGAGTACGCCATTCGTTTGATACGGGCGGGAGCTTCGGGATTCGTGGTCAAGGGAGCATCTCCGGACGAGTTGCTTCAGGCGGTTCGCAAGATTGCCCGAAAAGGCACCTACATCAGTCCGGCCATCATGGAAAAAATGGTGGGTCGTCTGGGTCAAAACGAAACCCAATCACCCGAGTCGGTACTCTCGGATCGGGAAATGCAGGTTTTGGTGCGCCTGGCCCAGGGCGCATCCACCCGTGAGGTCTCCGACGAGTTATGTCTGAGCGTCAGTACGGTTGAGACCTATCGCAGCAGAATTCTTGAAAAGCTCAATCTGCGAAACAATTCGGATCTGACACGCTTCGCCATCCGCCGCAAGCTCATCGACCCGGATTGACCCAACCCAACTCTCTGCTTGTAGCAAAAACCACTAGAGCATTATCACAATCCCAGGGATACCATCCGTTTTGGTTTTATGGTGCACTGGGAGGAATAGGGAGCGCCGCATGCAAAGGAGAGCTTCGAGATGCCCCGCGCCTACAGCGTCTTGCTCGCCGAGCCCAACCCCCTGCTGCGTGAAAAATTGGCCGGCGTGCTCACCAGAAGCGCTGCCTTTTGGTGCGTAATACAAGTGGAAAATGCCGAAAGCTTGGCGCGCGCGGCTGTTCAAATGCAGCCCGATTTTATTATGGCCGATCTTACCGTTTTCAAAGACAAGGATCTGCACGGTTTTCTGAGAAAAAACTGCTCCGACTCACGAATTATCGGCTTGGTGGATACCAAGTTGGCACCCTATGTCAAAGCCGGCGCCGATCTCTGCTTGGATGCAATTTTCGAACGAGGACACATGATCGAAGAAATCCTCGATCTGATCGCTTTTGTAAGGAATCCTCATGAATCCCAACAATGAAAACCATACCAAATCCTATCCGACAGATGACGATCAACATCACGGCCGGGCCTACTTTGATCAATTGCGCCGTAGGTTACGCTGGCAGCTTCTGATAGTCTATGCAGTACCGCTTTTGCTTTTATCGGCCTACTTCCATTTTGATTACAACCTCACCATGCGGGAGGGTGTTTACAACCATCTCACATCGGTGGCCGAACACCAAAGAAACATGGTGGATTTGTTTCTTCGCGAGCGTGTCGCCAACTTAAAGGGGGCGTTCCGTTCGCATTGGGTTTCCGACCAGCCCACCGCACGCACGCTCGAAAACGATTTGAAGGCATTGCAGGAAGAAAGCGACAGCTTCGTGGATCTGGGCTTGTTCGGCCCGGATGGAGTTTTGGTAGCCTATGCCGGACCGCATACTTACCTGGTCGGCAAAAACTACAGTCAGGAATCCTGGTACCAAAAAGTATCCAACCAACCGCGGGATTATTTTATCAGCGATGTGTATATGGGATTTCGGGGCAAACCTCACTTCATCGTGGCGGTGCGTCACGATGCCAACGATGTCCACTGGGTGTTGCGGGTCAGCGTGGATCCGGAGATGTTCGGCCGTTTCGTGAGAAGCTCATATTTATTCAAAGATGCGGAAGCTTTTGTGGTCAACACCTCGGGCCAAAGACAGACTTTTTCAGGGCAGGTCATCCCGGCCCCCGAGCTCAGCAAGGTGCCGGAAAAGTCACCCGAGACCGAGGTCGCCGAGATTGAGGTATCCGGCCAAAAATACCTTCGGGCGCTTGCCTGGCTTACCGAAGTCGACTGGGCCTTGGTAGTGCGGGTGCCCCAGGCCAAGGCGTACGCCCCCATCTCTAATGCCCGGTTCATCCTGGTGGGATTTGTAGCTCTCACCCTGATCTTGATTGTCTATGTCGTGCGGCGATCAACCAATCGTATGGTGGGTAGATTGGAATCGGCCGATACGGCCAAAGAGGAGCTTCGCCTGCAGCTGTTCAACGCGGCCAAGCTGGCTTCTGTCGGAGAAATGGCCGCCGGTGTGGCGCACGAGATCAACAATCCGCTGGCCATCATCTACGAAGAAGCCTCCATGATGAAAGACATCTTAAATCCCCAGTTCGGGCAGGAGCTCAATCTCAACGATTTCGGAGAAAGGCTCAATGCGATTACCGATGCGGCACTGCGTGGTCGTTCAATTACCAGCAAGCTGATGGCTTTTGCCAGAAAACACGATCCCAATCCAGAGCCGACCGATATCCAAGTGATGCTGGAAAAAGTAATCGATGTCAAACTGCTGGATTTCAAGACATCCAACATAGAAGTAGTGCGTGATTACAAAGATGATCTGCCCTGGGTCATGGTCAACCGCAATCAAATGGATCAGGTGCTGCTCAACTTACTCAATAACGCCAAAGACGCCATCGAGCGCAACGGTGTCATCACGGCAAGGCTGGCCAGTGAAGACAACTGGGTAAGGATTGACATCCAAGATACCGGTCAAGGAATGAGTCCGGAGGTGCAAGAAAAAATATTTATGCCGTTCTTCACGACCAAAGGCGTAGGAAAAGGCACCGGCCTGGGCCTATCCATCAGTTATGGCATCGTCAACTCGCTCGGCGGCCGGATCGAGGTTAAAAGCTCCCCCGGCAAAGGTTCGACATTCTCAATCCTCCTCCCCATCCTGGAGGAGGCCCAAATCCGCAGAGGTGTAAAACATGGATGAAAAAAAGAAATCGACCAAGATCCTCATCGTAGATGATGAAGAACGCTTTCGTAAAAACCTCACCGATCGTCTAAAGCTGCGTGGCTACTCGGTCGATGATACGGGTGATGGGGAGGAAGCCATCCGGATTGTACGCAGCACCTTGCCGGATGTGGTCATTCTGGATCGCAAAATGCCCGGTATGCAAGGCGAGGAAGTGCTCAAGGAGCTCAAGAAAATCGCCCCGGCCGTACAAGTCATCATCCTGACCGGTCATGCCAGCATCGAATCAGCCGCGGAGTCCGGCCGTCTCGATGCATTTGCCTATCTTCAAAAACCGTGTGAAACCGAAGAGCTGATCCAAGCCATCGACCGGGCGGGTCAGGAAAAGGGATACGCCATGGCCCGATTGGGGATTCCGAAGGTAGAATCCCGATCAATCTGGGCTTTTTTAAAAGGCACCCACAACTCGAGACCCGGCGTGATGATCGCAGGAGCGCTTTTGTTTGCTTTGGTTTTATGGATGCCGACTCCGCAGAGCCTTCGCACGATCCTGATAGCACCCAAAACCGGCGTAATGACCGATGTCATCGCGGGGCACTCGAGTTACTCCAAAATGGAAAAAGGTCAAACCATCGCGGACTACTACGGTAAATATGCCAAGAAAAAATCCACCGATCCCGAGCTGGCCGCCCGATCCGCCAAGGTGATGATCGGCATCTTAATCATTGCTGCGCTCTTTTGGGCGACCGGAGCTTTACCCATCGGGATCACGGCGCTTCTGGTCGGACTTTTGATGTACTTGTTCGGCGTACTTCCGCCCGACATGGTGGCCAAGGCATACTCCAAAGATGCGGTGATCTTCATCATGGGTGTTCTGGCATTAGCAGTCGGTATCGGAAAGACCGGCCTGGATAAACGCATCGGGCTCATTTTATTGGGCACCAGTCGATCCATTCCGGCCTATCTTTTTCTCTTCTGCCCGCTCTTGGCCGTCACTGCGGCCTTTTTGTCGGAACATGCCCTGGTGGCCTTCGTCATCCCGATTTTAATGGTGGTGTACATGGCGGCCATCAAAGCCGCAAACATCACCAAAGATCGCTCCTTGGCGGTGTTGCTCATTTTGTCGGTATGTTTGGTCGCCAATATCGGCGGTCCCGGATCGCCCGCGGCCGGCGGCCGCAACGCCGTGATGATCGGTATTCTGGCCGACTATGGAGTCGCGCCCAGTTTCGGTGAATGGGTCATGTACGGTTTGCCGTTCGTCCCCGTCATGGCATTGGTGTTGGCGACTTACTTTTATTTTCGCTTTAGAAAATCCATCCGGGTCAAGAAGCTCGACATCGCCCAAATCGTGCGGCGCGAATCGCAAAAGATCGGCAGGATGAACGCTCAAGAGTACATCACGGCCGCCATCCTGGGTGTGGTGATTCTACTGTGGGTCACCTCCAGCGACACGCTGGGCATGGGGGGACCGGTTTTATTGGGCTTGGTGGCCATGGCGGTATTCAGAATCATCGGGTGGCGTGAGATTAATAAGATCTCCTGGGATGTGGTGGCCTTGTACGCCAGCGCCTGCGCCATGGGCGTCGGGCTCGCCCAAACCGGCGCAGCCTTGTGGCTGGCCCGTGGTTTCGTCGAAATTTTGCCGGAATATCTTTCTAGCGGAGAGGGCCTGTGCATTGCGTCCAGCCTGTTCACCGGAGTGCTGACCAATTTCATGAGCGACGGCGCGACCGTATCGGCATTGGGACCCATCACGGTCCCCATGGCGTCGGTGTCCGGCACACATCCATGGATGGTAGGTCTTTCGACCGCTTTTGCCTCTTCGTTTGCCAATTGCCTGATCATCGGAACTCCCAACAATGCCATTGCCTACTCACTGGCAAAAGATTTGGATACCGGGGAGCAACTGATCACCCTGACGGATTTTCTCAAACACGGTGTTGTTATTACTTTGTTGTCTTTTGGAGTACTATGGGGTTGGACCATTTTCGGTTATTGGCGCTGGATTGGTTTTTGACAAAGAAGGAGTAAAACCATGACCAAAAAAATCAAACTGCTTATCGTAGATGACGAGGAGCGTTTTCTCAAAACCTTGACGCAGCGCCTGGGATTGAGGGACTTCGAAGTCACCCCGGCCAATGATGGACAACTGGCTCTCAAACTTGCAGAGAAACAGAAATTTGAGCTCGCCTTGGTGGATTTGAAAATGCCCGGCATGCGCGGTGAGCGTGTTTTGGAGCTTTTGAAGCAGAAGGATCCCTTCATCGAAGTCATTATTCTAACCGGACACGGCTCGATCGACTCGGCGGTGGAGTGCACCCGGCTCGGTTGTTATGGATACCTCCAAAAACCTTGCGAAACCGAAGAGCTCTTGAATGTGCTGAAAAACGCTTATCAAAGCCGGGTGCAGAAGAAGCTCAAGATCGATGAAAAGAAAATGGAGAAACTGCTCAATTTGGCCACCGGAGAATCTCCATTGGGAATCTTGAGAAAGTTGCGTGAGTTGGAGGACACAAAACCCCAAGCCTGAACCCAGGGAGGTGTGCAATGGAAGAAAAACGCGTTCGCGATCTGATGCTTCTGCTCAATGAATATGCAACCATTCAAGCCGACAGCTCACTCAAAGAAGCCCTCGAATCGCTCAGCCAAGCCCAGCTTTGCCTGGAAGACGGGCGGCACCAGCATCGCGCGGTGTTGGTTCTCAATGAAGATGGTGAGGTGGTGGGAAAGTTGAGTCACTGGGCGGTCCTTAGATCCTTGGAACCGAAACTACTCAAGACCGATGATATCGCATCCTTGGCGCGCGCCGGCTTGACCGACGAATTCATCCAATCCATGCAACAGAGCTATTCGGTTTTCACAAGCTCCCTGGAGCAGATGTGCCGCACTGCCGCCAACATCAGAGCGAAGGACGCCATGGTCTCGGTGGGAGAAAGCATCGATTGGGACGCTCCGCTGACCGATGCCATCCGTTTGCTCGTGACCAAACACGTACAGTCCATTCCGGTCACCCGGGGAAATCAAGTCGTAGGAATTCTCAGACTCTCCGACGTATTCGAAGAAGTAGCCACCATCATCAAAGAACAAAGCTGCACATCTATCTCCTAAAAGAACCGAAGATCCAGACATAACATTTGATTCGTACCTCTTTTCGATACTACAATTTTTATTCCAATCGGCGAGGGTAAATTCTCCTATGGATGAGATTCTATCTTTGATCGGGTAGCTTCCGAATCACTGGTGTGTGCGAATCGTGTCGACAAGATTCTGCGATCATCAATATTTATTTTATGATAAGATGAGATCGGGATGTTTGACTGTCATCCAGGTAATTGCCTAGGTTGTCGCATGAAGAAATATGAAGAAAAAGATGGATTGTATTGC
>JBFFBT010000035.1:0-26847 GCA_041560255.1 Myxococcota bacterium
CCCCTGGTTGCGGGTATCGGATGCGTCACAATCCCAAGGGCATTTGCGGGATGTGCCGCCCGGTGGCCACATGGCGGGTCTGTATGCCCGCACCGATAGATTCCGCGGGGTCCATACACCACCTGCGGGAGAGCTTTACGGTGTTACGGATTTGGCGATCGCGGTAGAAGATTCGATCCACGCCGGGTTGAACCGGGAGCATATCAACGTCATCAAGACCTGTCTGGGTAGAGGTATACGGGTTGTTGGAGCACGTTCACTTACACGTGATCCGAGTCTGCGATTTATCAACGTAAGAAGGCTCTTGATTATGATTGAGAAGACCATCGAAAAATCGGCCAACGAGTTGGTGTTTGAGCCGAACAACCTGGTTCTCTGGCGGCGAATCGAAAGGTCTATGGGATCGCTGTTGGATGTCTTTTGGAGAAGAGGTTGGTTGGACGGTGATAAATCCGAGCAGGCCTATCGGGTTCGGTGCGATGAAACCACCCATACACCCGAGGATATTCGGTGTGGCCGCGCCGTGTGTCAAGTGAGCCTCAGACCCCCGGCTCCCGCAGAGATCGTGAGCTTGTGTATCCGTTGGACGCCCTCGGGGATCGAATTGAGTGAGGGAGGTTGAGAAACTATGGTAGCCGAACGACATGATCCGGCCGTCGCATTTTGCTTCAACGTCTCCATCGATGGAGTGCTCGAAGGGGGATTCAGCGAAATAAGCGGAATCCAGTTGGAGACCGAGTACGAGCAGTATCAGGAAGGCGGGTGCAACGGATATGTGCATATGCTTCCGACTCGGACAAAACAGGGCAATATAACCCTGAAACGAGGAGTGGTGGATCGCCGGATATGGGATTGGTATTTCGATCTGTGTAGGGGAGAGGTGCATGAGAGGCAGGCCGACATCGTTCTAATGGATCCAGCATCCAAAAAGAAGGTGTTGAGTTGGAAACTGATAGGAGTACTGCCGGTCAAATGGCAGGGTCCGGATTTGAACGCATTGCAGGATAACGTGGCGGTTGAAAGTTTGGAATTAACCTATCGGACTATGAGCATTGATAATGAAGGAGCAGAGTGATGCCGATACATATCGACAAGCTGACCTCCGAGGTCAATGCGTTTCAAGGGGATATGCCGCTGAGTGAACAACAGATCGAATCATTGATTCGAAGGATCATTGAAAAACTCGAAGAAATGGATCGCAACCGGTCGTGTATCCGAGATGCGACCGAGCTGAATGATACGGTGATATCGGATTGAAAGATGTTTTGTTGAGATGGAGAGCAATCCATGACCTTAACCATGGCCAAGATCGAGATATTGGACAGAGATGAAGACGATTTTAACAATGGGCTGCTTCATGAGATCGAAGTACAGTTCAATCCCAATCAATACACCTTGGCGAAAAGCGCACAGTATGCCGAGATCGGTATCCCCGGGTTGGATGCGCCCGTTCTTCAGTTTGTCCGCGGTCAAAACGAAAAGCTTACTCTGGATTTGTTTTTTGATGTCACCCGGTCCAAAGATTCGGGCGACAAAACCAAAAGTCCGGATATGTCTCAAAAACCATTGGTGGATCTGATCAAGCCATTCTATCAATTGATCAAGATTCAACCCAAAACCCATGCCCCGCCAAGAATAAAATTTAGTTGGGGTGGATATAGTTTTAAGGCGGTGATCGAAAGCATCCAGCGCAGATACACCCTGTTTGATAGCAACGGAGTGCCGCTTCGAGCAACCCTGGGTGTTACAATGAGTGAATGCAAGTCCATCGAGGATCAGCTGCGGGATCTCAAGCTGGAATCATCCGATCATACCAAGTGTTATTTGATATCCAAAGGAGACACATTGAGCCGGATAGCCGCGCGGGAATACGGTGATCCGGGCCTATGGCGCCATATCGCGAACCATCGCGACAATCGTCAGTACACGCATAATCCCAGGCGGCTGCAGCCCGGGATTGTGTTGACCATCCCCCCATTGAAACCGGGAGCTTCGCAATGACCAAGTCGACCATACCGATCTATCAAGGACAGGACTACTATGTGCCTGATTTCGATGTCGTGGTGGACAACAAGAGAATTGCCCGTAACGTACGTTACGATGTCATGCAGCTGAGTTATCGAGATAGCATCGAAAACGTCGACAGTGTCGAGCTTACCATCAACAACTGGGATGCCGATAAAAAAAAGTTTAAATACCTCGATACGGACTTTTTCGATCCGGGTAAAGAGATCGAGGTGTCCATGGGTTACCGAGGCAAGACCGGTATGACCAAAATGATTCGGGCTGCTATAACCTCCATGCGGCCCAATTTTCCTTCCTCGGGTCTTCCGACTCTTTCGGTAAGCGGCTTGAACCTTTTGCACAAATTACGCAAAAAACAGCGCAGCGAATCCTACCCCAACATGAATGACAGTCAGATCGCCAAAAAAATCGCGGGTACGCTCGGGGTCGATATTGTGACCGATCCAACCGCCGAGGCCGAAGAAGAGATCCATAAATACCTGCTGCAGGACAACCTGTACGATATCATGTTTTTAATGCTTAGGGCTCGGGCGATAGGATATGAGCTGTATGTCGAAGAAGGTGAAAAAAAGAGCATTTTGCACTTCGAACCGTCGCAAGCACAAAGCGATGTGATCTATAAATTGACCTGGGGTCGATCTCTCATCCAGTTTCAACCCAACATCAACATCGCCAGTCAGGTGAAAAAAGTCACTGTCCGCAGTTGGGACGCCAAAAACGCCGAAAAGATCGAAGAAACCGTCGATCACAGCGAGCTGGGTATACGAGTTATGAAGGATGCCAAACGCTTGAAGAGCATCGAAGCGGCCTTTTCGGAAAAAGAGGACGTGGTTACCCGCAAATCGCTGCAATCCGCGCAAGCCGCCCGAAATCTTGCCAGGCGGCGTATGGAACGCATCGTAAAAAAGATGATTACCGCAAGCGGATCGACCCTGGGCTTACCCGGCTTGCGGGCCGGAACGATGATATGCATCGATGGATTCGGTGCCGGGAGCAAAAGTGGAGAGAGCTGGGTGGACGGAAAATATTTTGTTACGTCGACGACCCATACCATGGGTGAAAGCGGCTACACAACTCAGTTTGAATGCCGCAAAGAGAGTGTATGAAGAGAGAGCGCCATGCGGGATGATACGAAAAACGCAATCGTTATCGGTGTAGTCGAGTCACTGGACGATCCCGACAATTTGGGAAGAGTGCGGGTGAAATATCCAATCTGGGAGGATCAAAAAAGCGAATGGGCCCGGATGGCCACTCTGATGGCGGGAAAAGAGCAGGGAACCCGGTTTGTGCCCGAGGAAAACGATGAAGTGTTGGTGGCCTTTTGCCAGGGCAACCACGATGACCCCTATATCATCGGCTCATTGTGGAACAGCAAGGCTCCTCCTCCACCGGACGACGGAGACAAGTTGAAAAACAACTGGCGTTACATCAAATCCCGTTCCGGCCACATCGTGCGGTTTGACGACACCGAGGGATCGGAAAAGTTGGAGTTTATCGGCAAAGACGAAAAACATCGTTTCGTGATCGATGTTGCCGGTGAAAAGATCGAGCTTATGTGTGAGTCGGGAAACATTGTGATCGAAGCGCCCGATGGTGATGTGACCGTCAAAGCCAAAAACATCAATTTGGAGGCGTCCGAAAACATGTCTCTCAAGGCGAAGGAAGTCACGATCAAGGGAGATAAAATAAATTTGAACTAATCCGGGTAGTACGGCCGGTGTATGGCCGAGAGAGCGCTAAGACAAAGTGATGGCAAGAAATCGAGCAAAAAATAGGATATTCCGGGAGGTTTGACGATGAGCAAAATGGCGGCCAAGCAGGACGATAACATCCAGGCGATCGATCAGCATTTGATACAGCCCCCGGGTCCGGTTCCGCCGGTATTGATACCCCATCCTTTCATGGGGGCAATCGACAATGGATTGAGTGAGGACGTATACATCGAGGGTAAACCGGCCGCAACGGTGGACAGCACGGCGACCAATACACCGGCGCATATCCCCATAGGCGGATCATTTGTCAGTCCTCCCAAAGACAAAGCCAAGATCACTATGGGAAGTCAGAGCGTATTGATAAATGGAAAAAGCGCAGCCCGGGCAGGTGATACGGCCGAGACCTGCAACGATCCCGCCGATCTGCCGATCGGTGCCGTGTTGGTGCCGTATTCGACAGTATTGATTGGAGATTGAAATGAAATCCGATTTGATAGGCAGGGGATGGACGTTCCCGGTGAAAACCGATTCGAACGGGCGTATGCGTTTTTTGGGAGGAGTCGAAAAGATCAACCAAAGCATTTGGTTGATCCTGAGCACGGCGGTTGGTGAGAGGGAAATGCTGCCCGAGTTTGGATGCGGCATCCATGATTTGGTGTTTGAGGCCAACAGCGCCGGCCTGAGGTTTTCGATCCAGGAGAAGGTCAAAGAAGCTTTGGCTCGATGGGAGCCAAGGATAGAAAACGTCGAAGTCCGGGTCGAGACACCACCCGACGAACCAAGCCATTTGATGATCGAGATCGAGTACAAATTGGAAAACAACAACGCTGTTTACAACTTGGTTTATCCGTTTTTCATCGACGAAGGACCAGCCTGAAGGAGTCAGCCATGCCTTTGAAGGCACCGAATTTGGATGACAGGAGCTATGCGGATCTGAAGAAAGAGGCCTTGTTGCGTATACCACGATATACACCCGAATGGACCGATTTTAACGAATCCGATCCCGGTATTGCTTTGGTGGAGTTGTTTGCTTGGATGGGGGATATACTGTTGCACCGATTGAATCAGGTGCCGGATCGCAACTACATCAAGTTTCTCAAGCTGCTCAACCTGGAGTTGCGCCCTCCTGAGTCGGCCAAAGCCTTGTTGACGTTTACGATCGACCCGAAGGCGCAGGTCCTGCCGCTGCCTCCCCGCAGCCGATTTGCGGCCAAATCCCTGTTGGACGGTAGTCTGGCGGTGTTTGAGACCGATCAAGGACTGGATCTGGTTTCTTTGGAGCTCGGCTACCTGCAGTCGTATGCTTCTGCTTTTTTGGATATTACCCAAAACAACCAAGTGTTGGGAAGCCCGTTTTATCCTTTCGGTTGGAAACCACAAGTCGGGTGCGCGTTGTATTTGGGGTTTACTCCAATCAAAGCCTTGAATCCTGGACAAAGGTTGTTTCCGCAGCAATTGAGGCTGCAGATATATCTGCCGCAACGTGACCAAGCCGCGCAACCCGTGAGCTGTATTGAAAATCTGCATCCGCCCGGCCCTCCGGTTGAATTGGTATGGGAGTATCGACATCCAAACGATCCCGAGCGTTGGAGAAAGCTCAACACATATAAAGACGAAACCGCCGGCTTCACCCGCGAAGGATCTGTCTCGCTGGAAGGTCCTGCCGGTGTGGCCCCCGGCATCGAAGGAAAAGTGACCGATGGCGCCTGTTATTGGTTGCGTTGCCGCATCGTAGCGGGCTCCTACTCGGCAGGCGCCGTTCCTAAATTGGATATGATCAGGATCAACACGGTTTGTGCGACCAATCTTACAACCGTGCGTGACGAGGTAGTGGGGCTCGGTGAAGGTCATCCCGACGAAAACTATGAGCTCGCCCGCAAACCGGTGATGAAAGATACTCTCATTCTATGCGTGCAACCACCCGGTGCGGTGGAGGACGAAAACCCTTGGATAAGAGTTGAGGATTTTTTGTCTTCGACCCGTGACGATCCGCATTACGTATTGGACTCAGCCGAAGGCATGATTCGATTCGGGGATGGTAAACGAGGTCGCATTCCGCCACCGGGGGCGGAAATCATCGCCAAGGAGTATCGTTACGGAGGCGGTGAGATCGGAAATGTGCCGGCCGGATCGATTTCGATTATGCTGTCCTCTCCCACCGGAGTGCGCGGAGTCGCCAATCTACGACCTTCGGTGGGTGGCCGGGATGAGCAGGCGCTCGAAGATCTCAAAGAACAAGCGCCAAAAATGATCAAACACCGCAATCGAGCCGTCACCCATGAGGATTTCGAGGTGCTGGCTTGTCAAGCGGGTGGGGTGGCCAGAGCGGTTGCTCTGGCCCAAGTGCATCCGAATTACCCGGATGTCGATGTTCCGGGAGCTGTCACGGTGGTAATCGTGCCCGATATCAAACCGGTTCCGGCTTACCCTTCCGAGGATCTGCTGCGACATGTATGTACATACTTGGATCGTTTTCGCCTCCTGACCACCGAAGTATACCTCAAGGCCCCCGAGTATCTGCCGGTGAGTGTAGAGGCCCGCATTGCCGCCCAGCCGTATGCCGCTTTTGACGCCGTATCCATCCAAGTGGCGGAGGCGATCGATAACTATCTCGACCCTCTTACCTGGGATTTCGGCAAGGATCTGCATCCCTCGTGCCTTTACGATGTCATCCTGGATGTAGAAGGAGTGTCCTCCATTCAATTTTTGGATGTCTATGTCCATGACAAATTGCATGCAAAGCAACACGAGCCGATCAAATTGCCCAGGGATGGGTTGGTGTTCGGACGAGATCACAAAATCAAGGTTGTACCCGAAGTCGACTATTAGAAAGGTGTGCGCTATGAAAACCACTGGCCCCACTTCCTGGTATCTAAACGGAGACATCGGTTGGCGCACCGGCTTTTGCAAAGAGATGTCTGCGGGTATCGACGGGTTGAGATTGGCGGCCGATCCGCACGGGCCGCTGAGATTGGGATCATCGGACGGAAGTCTGGGCGGACTGGTCATGCCTAGGGGCTTTTGCATCGACGTGACCGGATTGACCTACCTGCTCGAACCTGACGGCCTGCATATCAGGCGATATGATCCAACTACACATCGGTTTTTGCGTCTGCCTGCGCTGGGTGGATTTGGTACGGGCGCCAGACAATTTGGTCATATCGGCAATCTGGCTTCTGCGGGTGACAACTTGTATGTAGTCGATCGCGGCAATCGCAGATTACAGGTGTTTTCGCGCACAACGCTGGTTTTGCGCTATCTTTGGACCGAGGCGATGTTCGATGGTTGGGATCCGGTCGATATCGCTTGCAATCGAAACAGCGCTTTTGTCCTCGATAACCTCAAAGGGCGGATCTACCGGCATGATGTCGATTCAGATCGACTCGAACTGATCTTTGATCCAAACGAGACCGAAAAACATTTCACCCGCATCGCCCTGGAGGCGAATGGAAATGTTTTGTTATGGAATGAATTTGCACAAATCCTGGAAGTGTACGGGCAAAACGGTGTCCGCATAGAAAAGATTTACGATGCCGGAGCTCTTAGAGGCCGGATCGAGCCTCCCTGGATACGTCTGGATCACCAGGATCGTTTTTGTCTGCCCGCAGGCTTGATTGAGCCTTGCGCGCCTACCAAAGGATGTAGACCGCCACCCGAGGAACCGCTCTGGGCATGCCTCGGGAATGAGCAAGGGTTGATATTCAATCAAGACGGAGATCCAGCCGAAACGCCTATCGAGCCTGAGCAACCCGGGCCCGCTCGGTATTTGAAAAAGGGTGTGTGGATTAGCGAGCCATTGGACGGCGGCGGTCATGATTGCCGCTGGCATCGGATGGAGTTACTCCTGGATAGACTCTCGGTCGGATCGAAGGTCGTGTGCAGTACGGTTACGGCAAACGATCGGCTTGACATGAAACAAATCGGACAGTTACCCGAAAGCATGTGGAAAAAATGTTTGACCGAGCTGGGTAGCGACTGTGACCAGGATGATATCAGCGTTTCGGGTGGATACCAAACAGACGCTCTGGTGCAAAGCCGGGCGGGTCGATACTTATGGGTGCGGATTGAACTTGAATCGGATGGGTATGCAACCCCGGTTATCCGGGCAACCCGGGTGCATTATCCACGCGATAGCATCGCATCCCACCTGCCTGCGGTGTATGCGTCCAACCCGGAGGATTGCTGGTTTTTGGAGAGGTTTTTGTCCATTTTTCAATCCGAATGGGATGGGTTGGAGGGACGGATCGAAAATCAGGCAGCTTATTTCGATCCGACGGCCGTACCCGAGAGACTTTTGAGCTTTTTGGCCGGATGGTTGGATGTGTCGCTGCCGGGTGACTGGAGCGTCGAGCAAAAGCGCAGATTGTTGTCCGCAATGCCGAAAATATATGCGCAAAGAGGCACGCCCCAAACAATGCGGATGTTGTTACGGGCGTACTTGAGAGCCATTACCGGGTTGACGGATAAGCAGCAGCGAGATTATCCGATCCTGGTCGAAGGTTTCAGAAAAAGAGATGTTTTTTTGGTAGACGATGCGTCGCATGCATCCCTCGGCAGGATGCATCCACTTTGGAGCCCGGCGGTTACCGGCCGATTGCAGTTGGGGGTGTTTTCGACCGAAAGTCGAGTACGGCTTTGTTCGACCGGAGATCCTGTAAGCGATATATTTGGAGAATCCGCGCACGCCTTCGATGTGTATGTGCCATCTATCTGGGTTGAAAGCGCCGAACAGGAACAATGGTTACATAACGCCATTCAATCTGAAAAACCGGCTCACGTCTCGTATCGTCTCAACTTGGTGGAGTCGCGTTTTAGGATCGGGTTGCAATCGACCGTCGGTATCGACACCATTGTGGGCGGGCTGCCTGGTGCTGTGCTTGCCGGCGAATCAACCGAAAACCTTCCGCCCTCCCGTCCACCCAAAAACCTGCTCAATTACGATATGGTGCTTACAGATCAATGGAAGCAACGCGGTGGCGTGCCCCTGGATCTTGGAAGTCGTATGGGAATGGAAACGGTATTGACTTGATTGAGGAGAACGAAATGATGCAACCGATAAAGAAAACGACATGTATGGATCATTGTGGATCTATCCCTACCGAACGAAACCGTTTTTTTACCGGCAAATACATGACCGCTCGGGATTTTGACGCCGAGCAGGACTACCTCCTGAGTCGGCAGCATTTGCACAACCGGCTCATGCACGGTTGGGGTATCGTCTGCGGGCTCAGGGTCGAACCGCATCCCAAGGATAGCTGCAAACAGGACTGGGTGATCGTCAAAGCCGGAGTGGCGCTGGATTGCTGCGGCCGGGAGATTTATCTGCCGAGCGATACGGCTTTTGAAGTACCCATGGACCAGATGCCGCCGGTAGTCGACAAGAAACAAAAACCCGATGGTTTGCTCCTGTGCATTCGCTACGGTGAGCAGGAGATCGAACAGGTACCGGTGCTGTATGCCGAGAACGGATGCAACCCCAATCAGCACGAAGCCAATCGATTGAAAGAAACGCCCCGGTTGGAAGTGCGAAAGTTGGATGAGGTGGGCGATAGTTGCTGGCGCATTCCGGACGGAGATCAGGAGTTCGATCCGGACAAAGAGTGCATCGACGACTGCGGCGAACAGTTGTCTTCCCCGGCGGGAGGTTGCATCAACCCGGTTTGTGCGTGCGCTGAGCTCGTGCCGCTGGCATTGTTGGTGCCCATGGCAGAAGATGAGGACCAACAAAAGACAACCAAACCAACCCGGTTTGAGATAGACCTGAGAGGTCGCAGGCATCTTCCGGTGCCGATAGAGCAGCTCACCCGCGTCGTGGGGATCAACTGGCCCCATGGTGGTGAAGTCTGCCTGGAAGAACTGAGGGATGAGTCTGGTATGGGATGTAAGCTCAAAATACATTTTAACAGAAAACTTATCCAAACCGGCGATAGTTACGCGAATGGAATCAACGAATTTACCTTTGTGGCCCAATACGGTGGAGCCCAAAAAGTGCTCGAGTTTGTGCCGGCCGAAAATCCACCCGATTTGGAACAGGACGGATGCACCGCGGTTTTCCATATCGATCCGGAGTATTTGGAGTTGGGAAGGAGACACAACCTGGCCGGCACCACGGTATATGTCACACTGAGATGTGATTTCATTCTCGATTGTCATGAAATGCCGGTTGACGGGAACCATCTGGCAGGCCGGTTGCCTTCAGGCAACGGCCTGCCCGGGGGGGATTTTGTAAGCTGGTTTAACGTGGTTCATGAGCACAGTGAGCCGGACGGCGAAGAAGAAAACCATAAAGATGAGTAATCATATTGGAGGACAGTCATGCGACAGCCATGTAAAACTATGACGACCGTAAAGCCGAAAAGTGTGGGTATTGCGGCCCAACCGATTGCCATGCCGCCCGATGATACCAAGCAAGAGTGCATCGAAAGGCCCTGGTATTTTTCCGGTCAAATGCTTACGGATGAGGATCTCAATGCACAGGTCGAATGGGCCAGAGAAAAAAGGCGCCTGGACCGCAAAAAGCACGGCTATGGGGTGGTGCAGGGGCTCGAAGTGGTGGCCGATCCAAAAAACCAGGCCGGGGTGATCGTGCTTCCCGGTTATGCGGTGGATCAAGAGGGCAACGATATTATCGTGTGCGAACCCACCCGTTTGGATTTATCCGAGGCCTGCCAGGAAGAGGACGACTGCATTGCGTCGATTGGTAAAAACAACCGGCGGAGTAGGCAGGATGCAACCCCGGAACCCGCGTCGGAGCATATTAGGGTGGATATCCGGATAAGTTACAGGGAGGATCTCGCGCAGCCCAAGCCTGCTTTGGCGAGGCAGACGGGCGGTGGACCCAACCAATGTCATTACAGTCGATTGATCGAAAGACATGCGTTGCGATGGAGTTACGCCCTTGAAGAAACCGGGGATAGTGTATTGGAAAAGGCTTGTGAGCAATGGGAGATGGAATTTTACAGATATTCTCGAAAAGTGTTGGTTCAGTATAGGAAGGACAATCCCACATCCAAATTGCAGTGGTTTCGTGATTGGGTAAGTAACCATCCCTTGCATGAAATCTTGTTTGTGTATGCTTATTTAAATGCTCCAGAAAATTTTCCAGGCGATATGACCACAACACTGCTCTTTGCCATCCTTCAGGATGCCCGCCTTCATTATCTGAGAACACGTACGATTCTTCCAGATGCCGAGCCGGAAGTGCGGTTGGCCAGGGTGAAATTTTGCGAATTCAAGAACAACAAAAACCGTTGCCGCGTGCAATACATCAACAATTTTCCACCTTATCGGACCGAATTGCAGCAGGACCGCTGGCCCGCTCCGGCAGGCATGCTGAATCTGGGCCGGTATATATGGCACCCCACCGATATGGTGTGTAATCGGCTTGGCGATTTGGGTGTACGTTGCAGCATAAAGAAACAAAACCAAGAGATCTTTTCTAACGTGGAAGAGCTGATAGAATTTGTCAACCAAACCGATATATCGGTTGGGGAAAAAGGGGACAAGATCGGATTGTTTCTCAAACGAGGATGTGATTTCGAACAAAAGATTAATGTCATATACTTGGGGCACGAAGTACATGATGGTGTTTTCGGTTTCGGACACTATGTTCCAGAGCAAGAGCTCGTCGTAGACCCCAAACCGGCGCCGCCACCCAGAGATGATCAAAAATCGCCTGCCAATCCGGAGCCAGTACCCGATTTGAATGAAAAATTTGACTCGGACGATTTTACTCAAATAGACGGCATCGGAAAAGAACGCGCCAAAAAACTGTATGAATCGGGCATTCATAACTTCAAGCAACTGGCACAGGTGGGTTTAGATACACTGCGCGAGATATTTCCAAAAATCAGTCCAAGCGTTTTGGATGAATGGCGAAAACAAGCAGCGATGAGACCAGCATAGCGATACTTGTAGCGAGTGTTACCATGACAAAACGACGCAACCATTATCGTGAGCGGCAGGTACTGCGGGCGATTGATCTGGCGGACGAGCAGGTATATACCATTGCCCATCGAAGAAGGCACAACCTGGCGCAGCACAGTTGGGGCATTGTATGCGGACTTGATATGTTCCTAGGGAAACACAAGAGTGAAAACAAAATAAATATATCAGCCGGGTTTGCCGTGGATGGCTACGGCCGCGAGCTTGTCGTCGCCGAATCCCTGCAGCTTGGAAATCACGTCCTTGACGATCTGCTGGATGAGACCGGCATTGTGGATGTATGGCTGGTCTACCGGGCCGTGGCCGTGGGACCTAGATCGGATAGCTCGTCGGGTAGGTTGTTTCGAAGGATCCAAGAAGAAGCCTGGATCAAGCTCACCTGCGGGGAGGCGGGCGTCAATGTCGATCCGTGGAAGCCCCCTGGGGTGCCGCAGGAAGATTTGGGCTTCGCAGCCTACCGGGAGCCACCCGAGGATCACAAACGCGAATGGCCGGTATATCTCGGAAGGATCGTGAACACAGAAAATAGTTATAAACAGACTGATTGTTTGCGACCTCAGATCGCAGCGCGGGTCGATGCCGTCAAATCGCCTCGGGGTGTCGCCTGGATCGGTATGCATGGCCGGCCGGGCCACAAGCCGAACCGTATCGTTTTGAGTCTGCTGGATTCGCAAGGAAAAACCGTCGAGCGGCTGGCGGCTTCCAGCGACGGTGCCACCACCATACGAGGAAAGCTCGATATGGATCTCAACAATGTCCGTTTGGCCGGGACTGTTTCGGGACAAGTCGATGCGGGTATTCGTTTTTCCAATGTTGTCCCGCCTCCCCAAACCGCAAGGCCCTGGAGCATTTATGGAGTTGCCTGCAAAGATCCGGACCGGGTCCGAAGCCGGCTTCGTATGGAGATACTGCATCCGGGCGATGAGGGGTTTGACAAGAATTATTGCTGGGCAATTGGATGTCTGCAGGCTGACGGGGGATTGAAGGATCTTCTTTCCGTTCATGCCGGCGGTGTCGTGGAGATGGGGGACGGGGTGGAGCTTTGCCTCGATCCGGGGGCCAAGATCTCAGAAGGAAAAATCCCTGCCGATCTGCAGGATCCGCGGTTTGTCAACGCCGTTAAAGCGTATTTCCGGGACGGAATCGGAAACGGGCAGGAAGAAATCATTTCAAAAAACATGGTGAGGATCTTGGTGCGGCCTGAGACGATCGGCAGCGATGGGAGTAAGATCAAATGTATTGTCACGATCTTGAATGACTGTTTGTTGAGCGGTATCGAGGTTGAATCTCTCAACTTGACTATCACCGGAGAGAACATCGATATCGAAAAAACCTTGGATGACGGAGTAGACAGGTACATCGGTCTTAGAAGCTACCGAAATTTTTTTGAAGATCTTGTCATCGAAAACGAAGAGTTTGAAAAAGACGTGAGTGTCACCATCGACGCGCGGGCAAAGATACGCGGACACTCTTACGATCCGTTCGAAAAGACGCGGCGCGTCGTATACAAGATCAGCCCGCAGCTCGAACAATAGCACTGATCATGGAGAGATAGAACATGAGCCCGAATACCATACAGAGAGTCCGTTACTTCGATCAACAGATCTTACGAACCGAAGATTTTGTAGATGAGCAAGCCTATCATGTAGAAATGCGGCGCAGACATAACATTGCACACCATACCTGGGGCATCGCATGCGGTCTCGAGCTTGCCGTGGATCAACAAGGGCTGGTGGTGAGACCGGGCATGGCGATCGACGGCTATGGCCGCGAGTTGATTTTACCTCAAGAGCTTCGACTGTCTGCGGACAAGTTTGCCATCTTGGACACGGACAAGCTGGATGTGTTTTTGATCTACGATCAGATCGAAGGCGATCGTCCTCCCAAGGGATACCAGATATGCGACCAGGATCTCAACGAGCAATATTACCGCCTGCAAGAGATCCCCCGGATGTGGATCCGGGCGTACGAGCCAGGTCTGGATCCGCGCAGGCCGCCAAAAGTAACGCCGGAAGATCTCGACTTTGCCTCTTTCGAGCGTCCGCCCGACGATCCGGGATTGCAGTGGCCGGTTTTCTTGGGGAGGTTTATCGAGGAAAAGACCGATGACGGCAAACCGCCAAAGTACCATGTTGATTTTTCGGATCGGCCCTATATCGGTCTGGTGGGCACGAAAATACAATCACCCGACGGATCGATCTCTTTGGGTTTGGATTCTTCTGAGGGTGATACCGACAAGGAGCCGACAACATTGTGTCTGCGTAATGAGATTGCAAAGCGTTCTCTTTTCGCGATCGACCATCAAGGCGAAATCGATGTTTTCGGCAGGTTGAACCTGCATGGAGGATTGGACCTAAAAGGGGGCGGAATCGAGCTTGCATCCATGCCCTTGATCGAGGACCAGGGTGAGAACAACGAAGACACCCCCAAAACCACTTCCGAACCATGGCTGATCTATCGCCACACTGGGGAAAAAGAACAGCTCAGGCTGGATATCGGGCCTGAAAATGGAGAATTGGTGATCGGGAGTTGGTCGGAAAAAGAAAAAAAATTTAATGCCCTGATGACCTTCAGCGCAGAGGGAAAAGTCACGGTACACGGTGATTTGATAGTCAAAGGCAGCATCAAATACTCAAAAGGAAGTGCGTCGAATACATCCCGAAGTCCATCCGGGAGTATTCCTTTGGGTGGAATGTCGAGAGAAAATCCAAACGATACGAGCATCGATTTGGCTCAAATGAGTCCCGAAGCCCGGAGGCTCCTCATGAGCACCTACGCCAGTGGAGTTTATGGATCCAATATCCAGCTGCAGCGATATTTATCCGGAGAAAACATCGATCTATGGACTCCTGAAATCATGACGAATATGGTGAACGAGCTGGAAGAAAACCCGAACAAATTGGAAGAATATTGCGAGATCTTTTCAAACAACCGGATCACCCGGCTCGCGATGATTCAGAGACTGATAGCAATGGATGGAAATGCGCTCGACGAAATCGGTCAAGAAATGGTTACACAGAAAGTAGAAGAAGCTAAAATTGACAGGCTTATCTCACCCATAATCGACGATGATGAAATACGCCGACGTTTGATGTCAAATCTCTTGAAAAGGCTCGCGGCAATAGATGAAATCGTCGACATGCTTGCAGAAAACGACGTATTGCGTGAGGATATCGTCAAGAGAATTACAGCCAATGTTGAGGCGCGCAAAGCCGTGATGAAAAAATTATTGGAGCAGACTGCAAATCAAATGGAAGCGGTCGATGTGATGAATGATGATCACGATATCCTTGATAGTGTTATAAGAAAACTCATCATCCATAACCATGCACGCTCCAAAATGGTCGAGATACTATTGAATGACAACTCGTTTCAACAAGATGCTGGGATTCACTTGGCCGGTAATGCGGGTGCGCTCGATGTGATTGTCGAACAGGTGATAAACAACGAAGTCAATGTGTTGGAAGGAATGATTGATAAGCTGTTGAATAAAGGGAAATCTAGAAAAAAAGTGGGAACAAGAATGATGGAATTTATGATTGATAAGGAAAGGGCTATTCGTAATGATGTGATCAACCCTATCATTGAAAATGGGGAGTCTCGGCCCATTATGATTGCGGATATAATGGAGCATCAAAGCGTTCGTGAATCAATAGGTGAAAATTGGATCGATAATGAAAGTGACACAGGAGATTGGACGGAAGATATCGTAACACCGATCGTCGACGCTATGCCGGATCCCACGGTAGGCAACCATGCACTGAAAGCGATTGTAGAAAAGACCTTGTCGGTGGATGCGGGACTGGTGTATGCCGGCAATGATTTGGCCATAAAAGAAGACAATGAGAATGAAAGATTGGAAAAGATATTGGCGCCTACATTTGATATGAATGATTCAATTGGTTTTGTAAAATTGGTAGAAATATTGAATCAAGACGAAGCATATGTAGACATGTGGCGTAAGAATATGGCGGCTTTGTTTAAGATTCCTGGCGACAAATACCGAAAATTGCGTCTGGAGTTGAAAGAGAAAGTATGTTGGTAAGCCACGGGAAGCATAAGCCGATCTCAAAAAAATAATGAATGTGGGGACATGTGTGAAAGAGCGTATCAATCATATGCATTGCCGGTATCGAGTCATGGGTGGCGATGCCATGATCGGTAATGTGGCTGCCCGGTTGGATTCAATAGCCCGCAACGAGCTCTCTGCGGCTTTTACAGAATCCATGCAAAAAACAATGCCGGTCGATAAACGCGTATTTGTGCTGAAAAAGCTCGATGCGATCGTCAATCTCGATGTCGACAAGGGAGCAAGCGATCAGAAGCTGGCCCGGCAATGGGCGGACTGCTTGGTAAGGATTGCCACAAGCGCAGTGATGCAAAATAGGATCCATCAGGCCGATATGAAGATTTATGATGATCAGGCCGCCTATGTTGCCGCCTATATAACCCATCAGGTCGAACCTCGGGTGTCACCCGCATCGAGTTGCTGGTGCTTTAGTGGGTTTTCACATCTTGCCGGTCAAGAGCGATCGACCGCCATCCTGAACGCGCTGCTCGAAAACCGATTTGATATTCCTAAAGTGATGACGTTACTGCACCGGACAGGCAGATTGATGCGGGTGGTGGATGTGTTAGGACCCAAAAATTTGATGACCATTTGGATCCAGGTTGTCCAATCTCCATCTCGCCAATCGACCCGGCGGCTGCAAGACGGCAGCGAAACCGCCAACCGACATGATGGGAGTCGGGTCGAATCATTTTCAATGTGTACGGACGGCATCGAGCAACCCACGAAAGATAAAGATCTGTTCGCCCAAGCATGGATGTTGATCGATCGCCTGTCCTTGTGGCGAAAACCTCCCTTGGCGAAAGAGGCTCTGTTTGAGTCGTACAGGCCCTCTAGCCTGGTGGATTGGAGCGATAGGGAGTCTTTGAGCGTGGCGGTGTGCGATGTGCTGCGTTTTTTTGAGCACACTGGATATCTAAAAAAGTTGTCCAAACAAAACGTCCTGTCCGGATTGGCCCGGAGGGTGACCCAAGTGATGAAAAAATATGATTGGCTGGACAAAAAACGGCTCGAAAACGAGCTATTTATGTTGGTGACCAAGAATCACCCCAGCCTTCCGCAGCGGACTCGATCGGACGCCACCCCGAAACAAAAGCGCCTGCTTTTTGATCTGGCCGGGTTGGATAAAGGGATTGTAACCCGTTATGTGCCGGCACAAGATTTCCATGCCTTGGCGTTGGGTATGTATGCCGCCTTGGTGGATCGTGCGCCCGGGTGGGCCGGCAGCCATTTGGCTGCAAAAGTAGTGGAGGGGTATGCCAAATGTCTGCATGTCGTTCGACGATCGAGCCACCCCTTTGCGGTCCTGCATCAAATCGAGCAAGGCAGGCTCGAGGATGCTTGCGGGATGTTGCCGCCTGATCAAAGAGTCCGATTGGTCGAAGGGTTTGAGGTGGTCAACGCTTTAGAAGACGGCGTCGAGCTGCTTGGATCATGGTTGCGGCCCCGGATGCCGAAACCGGTCGGATCGGACGAATACTTCGATACGGACTGTGCGGGCGTATTTTTGTTGTTACGCACCCTGAACGATCTGGGTATTGTCGAGTTGGCCCAAAAGCTTGCTTACCCGACTGATGGTATTGTCGAGGACTCGGGGTTATTGACAGTCCCGTTGATATCGAGGCTGTCCGGGCTGGACCCTCAAAAAGGTCGGATTGATCGAGGTATTTTGATTTTATCGAGCTCGCCTCAATCCGAAAGCTTGGAGTCGCTTGCACAAATATGGAAGCGGGTGAGCGATGAAGAGCACCGGTGCTTTCAGCAGGCGTTTGTCAAAACCTTGGTAGGCCGGCGCTTGGTCAAAAGCAAGGAAGTGCACATCTACAATCTCGAAGCAAAAGATTGGGACGGCCGATACGGGATTGGTTGTCTGGTAGCCGGGGGATCGAAAGAAGCCGTCTGGCCTTTTGGAGCTTTGCTCGAGACGCCCGCCCGGGCCGAACAACACATCGGTTTGTGTATACAAGCTTGGAGACAAGCGGGCATCGATATCGATCGACTGATCATCGACGAGAGCTTGATCGAGGGATTTCATGCTTTGGATTGTCCCATCAATATGGTGTCTGTGCCTAAGGTCGGTCGATGGCGGACGGATGTCGACACGATCTCAGACAATCACAATCAGGGAAAAAGAGCCGTCCAGCTCACTCTGTCGGCCTTCGAACACGGTGTACTGGGAGCAGAGAACCCCGATTTGGTGTTGGGGCTTTTGGCCAACACGGTTGTACGCGCATGGGCCGGGTGGTTGCGGGGTTTTTCGAGCTCCGGCTCGGCCTATTTGCTCGACAACGCACTACGCCGAAAGGGCCGAATCCATTGCAATCCCGGCTATTGGGAGATCGAAATGGAGCCCCGGCCGTTGGATGTGGTTGTGCGCATGGCGGGCTATTGCAATGTGCTCGAAAGAGTGTCCTGGCTGGGCGGAAAATCCCTGCGTTATGGGATCATGGAGCCTGCGTGATGAAAGCATCGATCTACCCACAATACGACGAGACTCTATCCGATTTGCACCCTGACGAAGAGAAGGGTTACGGTTATCCCGCGCGGAAAAGCTCGATAACTGATATCCATGGATCTACCCCTTATCCAAGCAGCCGGGAACATGTGTGGGATTTGCTCGAGGTGGTGGATCAGCTGGTTCGGGCGCAGTTGGTCCGTTGGCATCAAACCTTGGGTTATTACAAACATCCGGGTCAATTGAGCCAACAAGTGGCCATGCCGGAGGAGCTTAACGCCTATTTGGAGTCTGCCTACCAAAAGCCGGGCGAGATTTCGCTCGATCTGCCATCCTGCCTGGAGCCATATTGGAAGCGGGCCGAGACGATGTGTAAGGTCATCGAAAACCGGCGCCGAAACACACCTCGGGGGATGCAACTGCGTGTCTTGAAATTGATGCAGTTGTTTTCGCTGTCTGAGCAAGAGCTGTGGGTGCTCATGGCCTGTATGTTGCCGCAGGTAGAGGGGCGCTACCGGCGAATCTATGCATATTTGTTGGATGATTTGTCTTACGACCGGCCCACGGTGGATTTGGTTCTCCAGATCCTGAAACCCTTGTTTAAAGAAAACGACTTGCCCAGACAATATTTTCATACATCGGCGCCGCTGGTGTCCCATGGATTGTTGGAGCTTTCAATAAATAGTCCGCCGCCTGCGCCCTTGCTGCAAAACATGGTGGGTGTGGACGAAAGAATCGTGGATTATTTGCTCTGCCATGAAAAATCGGATGGCAGGCTGGAGGGCATAAGCAAATATGTAGAAACTTCTTTGGATTGGGAGCGACTGGTGATCGACCCGCAAAACGAAGAGCGGCTAAAAGCCCTGGCTGTACACTTGGGTGGCCATGCAAAAGATTCGGCGGATTGGCCGGTATTGATTTTTTATGGATCATATGGCGCCGGACGCATGCAGGCGGCCCAAAGCCTGTGCGGGCAAATTTCCAGAGGACTTCTTTGGATCGATGCGAAATCTTTGTTGCATGCGCCCGAGGGATTTTCGAAAACCTTGAAAAGAGTGTTTCGGGAAGCCCGGCTTACCGAATCGGGCGTATACATCGCCGATATACACGCTATTCGGCAAGCGGATCCAGGTTTGGAAACGCTTGGATATCTGTCTGAGCAGGCCTGCAACCACATAGGACCGGTGTTTCTTTCATCAGACACTCCTCAGGACTTGGCTGCCTGCGGCCAAAACAAAAAGTGGTTATCCTACCACTTTGCAAAACCTGGATACCTGAGAAGAAAGCTTTCGTGGGAAAGGTTTCTGCCGCCGGAAGCGCACTTTGAAAACCCCAGGATCGACAAAGCCGCCCTGTGCGAGCTGCTTGCAAACAGTTACAGGCTTACCGGAGGGCAGATCAAAAATGCGGTCGCCGCGGCTCGTTGCGAAGCAACCAAACGCAGTCCCCTCAGAGTATCCATCCGAGTGGAGGATTTGTACCAGGGCTGTAAAAATCAATCCAGTGTCCACTTGGAGGCTTTTGCGAGATTGATAGAGCCGAGATCCGGGATCGATTTTGATCAGCTGGTTTTACCCTCAAGCAGTCTGCGCCAGCTCGAAGAGCTGAGAGCCCGCATGCGGCATCACCAAAAGGTATACGCCGCCACCGGGTTTGAAACCCGGCTCAACCTGGGAAAAGGCGTGATAGCCATGTTTACCGGCTCCTCGGGCACCGGTAAAACCATGGCTGCGGAGCTGTTGGGCCAAGAGTTCGGGCTGCCGCTTTTTAAAGTGGATCTGTCGGCGGTGGTAAGTAAGTACGTGGGCGATACCGAAAAAAACCTGGCCAAAGTTTTTACCGAGGCCGAGCAAGCCAACGCCATACTGTGCCTGGACGAATGCGACGCTTTGTTCGGCAAAAGAGGCGAAATAAAAGACGCTAGGGATCGCTGGGCCAACACCGAGGTAAACTTTCTCTTGCAACGCATCGAAGAGTACACCGGGGTGGTGATACTGACCACCAACCTCAAGCAAAACATCGATCCGGCCTTTTGGAGGCGTATCCACATCATCGTAGATTTCGTTCGCCCCGACGCCCAGGCAAGATACAAAATTTGGCAAGGCATTTTCCCCCAGAGCATCAAAAGTCCTTCGGATCAGGAGCTGCAAAAACTCGCGGATAGGTTCAATCTCTCCGGAGGACAGATCCGAAACGCTGTGATCGATGCGGCGTTTCGGGCCATGACGGATGCAGGGGGTGATACCGGGGATTTGACGATCACCCCCCGGCATTTGGTGTTGGGTGTCGGTCGGGAGATGCAGAAAATGGGTAGCTCGCTGACCTTGGGTGATTTTGGAGAGGAGTATTACGCTTGGATCGAAGAGGGGATTCTCTAATATGATTATAAGAATGTTATGTTAAGGCTTTTGATTTAGGAGAGTTCAGTTTGTAGGCAATAATCGATAGAGAACAGAAGAGCTTTAACTCAATTATTTAGAGTGTTTATTGATATAGATAATGAGGAGATGTAATGCATAAAATTGCTAAAAAGAAACATAGCACATATCGAAGTTCGAATATAAATACTAATCGTAAAAAATCAATCAAAAAATTAATTAATACAAGATCTACCCATGAAATGCAAAAACGTGTTGGTAACCATCGATTACATAATATTTCAAGATCTAAAAAACAAGAAGGAGGAAAATCATCGATATTTAATATGTTAACGATACCAATAGGTTTTGAAATATGTCGAAAGTGGGAATTCGTGGTTCCTCCAATTTCTGGCATTTTGGTAAACATCCATGTGGGAGGTAGTGTATCGATTAGCATGATTTATGAAAAAGATAGTCCCATGAGTTTTACGCATGAAACAACCAACAATAAAGATAATACATTACAATATACACACAAATTATCAGATGATATGAAGGATTTTTCGATTGTTGTAGATAGTAAGAGTATTGTATTGCAATTAGATACAAGTAGCTTGCAAGTTGAGAGTATTATAAATCAAATATCATTAAAAGCTCCTGCTGGGAAAATGCCGATAATTGAGCTGAAGCCAAAACCGGTTGAGTTGCCGATTGATATCTCGATTAATGGTAAAGATGTTAGAATTGCATGTAAGGTCGAAGCTACTCTAGGATTTGAACCTACATCAATTGCGATACAAAAAGCTGGTAAATTAGGTTGGCGTGGCTTATTTCGAAGTGCACAGTCATTAGCTAAGTATGGAAAAGCAGTTGGAAATATAGCGCTTACTGGTGCTAGATTATTTGGTAGTGGATCTGCCATGGTTGGAGCTACAGCCATAGCTGGAGGAGTGATTGGAACATCAATTCTTTTTGGTGCCCTTGTGGTGATTTCAGATTATGAAAAGAAGAGATATGCTCATATGATTGATAGAATGGCATATGCTGGGTACTATGCCCGAAGAATAGCAAATGAAGCAACTGGAGGAAGATATATATATGATCTAGATAGAGCTGGTGTAGCTGCTCGTAATGGATGGTGTGCTGCTGAAAAGCATATGATGACGCTTGGAGAGAAAAAAGATGCTTATCTAGTTGAACTTAGAAAATCAATTCGTTCTTATGATATGATAGTATGGAAAATACAGCAGGAAGTGATGAAGAAGCTATCATAAAGGTGATAAGCTAAAGACAATATTGCAGAACAGAAAATTAACTGCATTTAAATGATATTTGTTTCATAGCCAATGAACCAAATAGAGGAGATGCGATTGAATAGTGCTAAGATAAAGGTCAAGAGGACATCGGGCAAACAGAAGTCGAGTCCCATCAGAACGCTGGATGCAACTACCAGTATATTGCAGAATAAAAGTCGTATAGACAACATTCGAGAGTCATCCCCAGAAATGACTGCATTACAGTTCGATTCATCAGATTTGTTGCCTATGAAATCAATGATCCACCGGTTACCTGCTCAGAAACCTTTCGATCAAAATAAAAAGATGAAAGGCTCACAGCGAAAGCTTGGTAATCAAGGAGTTGTCAACCTTCATGAGAAAAATCAGAAACAACGCATTGAAGACACCCAAGTTCAGTTGGGAGATGATGGCTTAGGTAAAACCAGTGAGAAAGGAGATGTTGTTGATGCTCGACAAGCCGATCACAATAAAGAGGCATTAAAGCAAACTATTGCTGAACTTAATACAAAAAATCATGAAAAGCAACCTACCCATCAAGGATCGAGATCAAACGTATTTATAGGATTAAAAACTGAAAACTCAAGAAAACCATCAAGTATCCTCGAACAGCTTGCAACGGTGCGACCGACTAAATCTTTGGATGCCTATCGAGAGGCGGAAAGGCTTTCTGCAAGGATCTTTAAAGGCCAGGCGGACGGTTTGCAGACGTCGATTGGTGAAATGTCTACTAAATCAATCTCTCACCAAAGAAAAACATCAAAAGGTATTGTTGATTCAGCTCCAATAAGTGCTCCAGTAGTGGGTAATCAGGTGGCACGGGATGATGTTGGGGATTCAACTTTAGGATCGAAAAGTTTAACACCTAAGGATCTTCAACATATCGATGAAGAAATGCATATGACGGCCGATATAGATCCCATACACGTCGATATGCTTATGAAATCATCTGACGCAAAGGTAGAATCCGCCAATACGAATGCTGAAGCGCGCATCATGCAAATTCGTGGTGAGAAGGACTTTAGCATAGAAAATGATAGTGGTGTACTGCCTACAACAAAACGGATTGAAAACAAAAACACACAGGGTATCAGATATGGCACAAGCTATAAACTAATTCCCGAAATATCTGAAAACCTGGATAAGACTTTGCAACCTGTTTTACAAAAACGGATTATGGAAAAGCAAAAACTATATCTTCTTGGTGAACAGGAGTACGAAGAAAACGTATGCAGTGCGCGACAAGAGTCTTTTTCAAAAATAGAAAACTTAAAGCAGGAAGCCGAAGATAAAAAAGCACGTCACAACGTACAAACCAACAATTTGATTGAAGAAGAACATCGGAAGGGGCGAATTGAATTAGTCCATATCAACAATGCATACCGAGTTAAAGCAGACAAGGAAAATAGAAAAACACAGCAAGAAATCAAAAAGGCAAGAGAAAAAGCCGAAACCCAAGCTTCACGCCACCTTGATGAGGCAGAAAAGAAGGCCGATCTGGTAAAACAAAGATCAAATATAGCCATAGATCAAGAGAAACAAAAAGATCAAGAAGAGAAGAAAGACACAGACGGCGTATGGGGATGGGTAAAAAACAAGGCTGGTAAGATGGTTGGAGGGCTAAAAAATCTACTGAATGACATTTATGACCAATTGCGTCGAGAAGTAAAAGCGATATTCGATGCCGCCAAAAAGCTCGCAATCGCCGTGATTGAGCTTGGACGCATGGTCATCACTGGTTTGATCAAGGCCCAAGCGGAGGTGTTAAAGTTACTTGTGAATGCAGCCTTGGCGGCTTTTCCAAAGAAAGCCGCAGAGATAAATAACAAGATTGATGGATTGATCGGCAATGCGGTCGAAACGATAAGAAGCATGACCGATGATCTAAAAAAATCAGTCGAGGGTGTAATCGATTTTCTTGCCGAAAAGCTGGACAAGCTTCTCAATTGGGTTCAATCGCTCCATAACGACATCTTTAACATGATTGGCATGATAATCACGGGTGAGTTTAAAGAAATTGCCCAACGTATTGGATATTTGGTGGAAGCCGCCAAGCAAATGCCTTCCCATTTGGTGAGTGCTGTATGGAACGAATTGCTGGGATCAAACGAGGAGGATCAATCCAATCCTGTAATGAAAGATGTACCCGATCAGTCTCAAAACGCAGCGGCAACAACAACAAAAGGTGACAACCTGATGTTGGGAGAAAACGATATTGTGGTTGAGCCAGTCATAACTGAAATCTGCGATCCTCAATTGATAAGTGATCTGGATCTTGATGAGGGTGAGGAAAGGGTAATCGGTGAAAACCAACGGGGAGGAGTCGCATCGGACACCCTTTTGTCGAATCAACAGCAAGCAGCGTCTGATCAGAATCAAGAGATTTATCAAATAGAATCGAAGCAAAAATCCGTTCAGCCAGAGATAGGCGAGCGAGCTGGGATGATGTGGGAGCAAGTAAAGAAGTTTTTATGGGAGTGGTTGAAAGACAATTGGGGAAAACTCCTGTTGGGTACCATCGCAGCGTTGGCTGGGATTACTGCTATAATCTTTTTTTCTGGAGGCGCGATTCTGCCGGCGCTGCTCGTCATAGCAAAAGTACTTTCGGCAGTTTTTATCGGCATGGCTGTCGTCAAGGTCATGGGTTATCTAAAGACATATCTTAATGAAGGTTGGAATAAGAGAATTACGGAGGCATCCAAAGCGTTAGCGAGTGCCGTTGCTTTGGGTCTTGTAGAGATCATCATGCTGCTTGGATTTCGTGTCATCGGAGCTGCGGCGAAAGGGGCTCAAAAGGTTGCCTACATTGCGGCAAAAAGCGCCATGAAAGGAGCAAAAGCCGCGGCGGCTGGCGCCAAGTCAGTATTTAAGTCAAGTGTAAAGTTAGCCTCGAAAATCGGTACATACACCATGCGAGGCGGGAAACTGGTATTTCGTGGTATGAAAAGGGGTTTTTCAAAGGGGATAAAGAAGGCAAGCCATCTGGCAAATAGATTGATTGCAAAATTGAAGATAAAACGCATCATCGTCAGGCGCCGAGGAAGATTCATTGATGTTTACGGAGTGATAAATCCACGATTTCTTATTATGACGATCGACGGTGAAGTCTTTGAAGAGGTGGTAAAAGGCTCAAAGAAGGCCAAAAAAAAGTTGCACAGGAAGTATCCTGGTGCAAAAATAAGAAAAATTGGCGATGATACTGATTTCATTAAAGAGGCTCGGCAGCTTGATGATGTTGGTAAGGTAAAAAATGCGACTACGACGACGGGCAAAACCCTTGCCCCAAAGGCGACACCAAAGCTGAAACCCGGACAAAAGATTGGAGGTAGCGAGAAACCGATATCACCAACGGTCAAACACCCGACAAAAAAGAAGGCGTTGGATGCTGCACAAGCGGAAACGGCTAAGGGGCGTGCTCCAGTCAAGCACAAAGCGAAAAAGGGGAAGCCACCTCACTATCATCCTGTTGATAGCAAGGGGGAACTGAAATCCAAACATCACGACTACTGAGAATAGAATGATTGCCAAGACAAGAAAAGAGATTTGGATAGGCCTAGTTGAGCTAAGCGGGCCTACCGACAACTATATTCTTGAAGGCTGTCATGGTGCATACTCAAATTTTCTTGTCGCAGCAGACACTATTGAAATGTTCAAACGCAAGGCAGTGAAAGAGGCATCATCACTTGGTCTCAATGTAGTGAAGGTGGAATGGGCGATGCCTTTGAACAAAAGACTGCAAAAGCAAGAGGTCGAAGCCTACCTAATTGAGCTGGCGAAGAATCTACCGAGTGGAGGAAGGTTCGGGAAGTTCCACGTGTGGGAAGAGGAAGAGTGAAGGTATGCGAAAAGCATGAGGCTGCGTTTTTTCGCACATTCGCAGTAAAGCGGAAGCGGAAGCGTTTTCTTGAGCAGCTAGCAAGCAAACGCGGTCGTATACGTCTCCGGGAAAGTTTGCCTCACTTTACCGATTTTGACGAGCGGTGGATGTTTGAGATCCCACCTGCATCCCAGACCACTGATGGTATTTTATTCATCTTGCGGGCAAAAGGAGCGACAGCCAATTGCTGTGTCATCTCCTATTGGGACGAGTTAGATGGGCGGCAATTATCCCTGACAGACGCCCTACGAGAAGTTGTTGGAGTATCAGGTGGCACAATAATCTCTTGTATCCCTGGACGAGTTGCGTACTTCGAGGGTGAGAACCCAGGAGATAGATGTGTGTTCATTCGGTAATAAGCCCCAAAGTGGACAGCACCAAGAATATTTACCAACAGCAAAGGACAACTTACTAATGCTCTCTACAAGTTGGACAGCATAGGCATGAAACCACACTTGACTGGATCACTAAAGGCTGGCAAGAGTCAATTCCTACACAGGGTAAACCCGCAACAGATTGTTTTGGATGCATCTGCTTATGCTAATAAGGCTGGGCTTTGGGTTGGCAACAAAGCGAAAGTGATCCTCAATCAGAACATTGGAGTACATGCTGGCACTGGTAAGTTAACCAATGTATTAAACCTCTACCGAACAAAGACTGGCTTTGTTCATGGGGCGCCAGGGACGCCATAAATGCTATGACTAACCTAACTTCAATATTTAAGAGAGCGGCAGAAGGCAACAAAGACTGGACTCTAGAAGATGCACGTCGTTTCCTACAAGAAATTGCAGTAGCGTATCCGGATTCGGATGTTGACTGGGAACAAGGCGACGAGGAATGGGGTCGAGTAATCTGTGGTGATTCTGTAGTGGGTCTACTGTGCGCGAAGATACCGATTGCTATTCTAATCGGTGGCCATTGGTCTTTAAATACGCAAGAAGGCATGACCTCTCAGGGCATTGAGGTAGTTTGTTGATGGTTTCGTAATAACGCGGGATATTGGTGGAAAGCGCAGGTTAAAGCCAAGCAGCAAAACAAGCCTTGGTCAGGTGTCGATCTGGTCGTCTTGAATGAACTCTTCAAATGGTGGATGTTTTTCCCAGTATTCAC
>JBFFBT010000036.1:0-26710 GCA_041560255.1 Myxococcota bacterium
ATACTATTTGTCCAAAACGGATTGATTGAGTTTTTTTCTAGATAACGGATAGATTTTTCAGTTGTAGTTCGAGTTGATGCGGGGTGAAAATTTGTTACAATGTTCGACTTGAGTCTGTTGAGAGGATTGTGGGTATGATATCGAGCCTGGGTTGGGGGTGTGGATTGCGAGTATGCAGGCATATTTGGCTGGGTTGCTGCTTCGCGGCAATGTTTGGATTCGTTGTACCTTCTGCCATGGGTAGAGAGAGGTTGCAAGAATACCCCTCGGATCAATCGATTCGGGTACATACCTTACCCTGCCTGCAATCGGAATTTCCAAGAGCTGAGGGTTTGAGGCAGTTGGCCTGGGAGACGATGAAACGAACCAGCCTGCAGGTTGATCTGGAAGCCCGGCAGGTTGAATTCGATGATCCTACCGGGTTGCACCATCCTTTGCTGCTGTGGAGTTGTCCGGGACCGATCGGATCATTGGGTCAAAGCGCAGTCTTTGATTTGAAGCAATTCCTCGTCGCGGGCGGCACCCTATGGATCGATGATCCTTCGGCCGATCCTGGGGGCGCGTTTGATCGCAGTATACGATCTTTGCTCGAATCCTTGCTGCCCGAAAAAAAGCTCGAATCGATATCACGCGATCATGTCGTGTTTAAAAGTTTTTATTTGACCAGACGCAAGTGTGGACGCGTGTTGAACAAACCACTCGAGGGCATTCGATTTTCCTCGGGAAGGCTGGCTGTAATTTACTCATCCAATGATTTGCTCGGAGCTCTGGCCAAGGACTACTTCGGGGATTGGAAAATGCCTTGTGAGCCGGGCGGCACCATGCAGCGTGACCTGGCATTTCGTTTGGGTGTAAATCTCATGGTCTATTTGGTTTGCATGGATTATAAGGACGACGGGGTGCATCTGCCTTTCATTCTCAAGCGCAGAAAACGATAGGTCGCCGCATGCAAGACACCATATTCGGGTTTGAGTCGATCGACGCATTACGCCTTGGGATTTTTTGCGTCTATGCCGCCTGTGCGACCTATCTGTCCTGGTTGGGAATTCGCTCCTGTGGTATCGGGCTCAGACGGACCGTGCTGATGGCGTATCGTTCCGCCAACATTTTGATGGTCGGCAGTCTGATTTTTTCTCCATCCCTGCAGCACCGGCAGCTCGAGCCTCTCAAGACGCGGTTGGTGTTTATGCTGGATGAATCGCAGAGCATGGGCATCGAGTCCAAAGAAGCTCGGCGCATCGACCGGGTGCGTACGTTTTTCGATCTCCACCAGGCTGATCTTGAAATGCTAAAAAAAAAACATCGGATAGAGATATATGCCTTTTCGGATCGTCTACGCAGCATTACCGAAGATGAGATCAATCAGGCGCCCATGGGTGAAAGAACCGATTTTGCGAAATCCATCCAGGAACTGTCGGATTTGGCCGCGAAAGAGCAAGGTTCCATGGCTTCGGTTGTGTTGATAAGCGATGGAGCTGATCGGCCGGGGCAAACCGTAGGAGGACAGGTTCGTGGGTTGTCCCGCGAGCTAGCCGGCGCTCTCGACGGGTTGAAGTTGCCGATCAACCCATGGTTGGTCGAAGACAGCCGCGGTTATAAAGATATCTTCATACAATATCTCGAGGTGCAGGAGTTTGCATTCATTCGAAACGCTGTCGAACTGGAATGTGGGATTGCTTCCAGGGGTTTTTCCATGCCCGTGGAGATTCCGGTATCTGTTGAGCAAGCTGGTCGCACCATCGCGAGCGAAAATGTGAGTATACCGGCAGGTAAAACGACCCGGGTGAAAATCCGGTTTGTACCTGATTCGGTGGGTAAGTTTGCCTACCGACTTCGATTGCCGGTTATCTCCGCAGAGGCCGACCATGGAAACAACCAGCGTGGATTTTCGCTCAGGATTATTCGGGACAAGATCCGCGTGTTGCATGTGGTCGGCCGACCATCCTGGGACCCGCGATTTTTGCGTGAGATCTTGAAGAATGATCCCAATGTCGACTTGGTCAGCTTCTACATTTTACGCAACGTTTCCGATACCCCCGGAGTCACGGATCAAGAGTTGAGCTTGATCCCTTTCCCGGTTGACAAACTGTTTGGTTCCGAGATCGAAACTTTTGATGTGGTGGTTTTTCAGAATTTTGACTTTGCTCCCTACCGCGTGGGGCGGTATCTTCAGAAATTGGCCGATTATGTTCAAAACGGTGGAGCGTTTTGTATGTTGGGAGGAGATTTGTCTTTCGCCTCGGGTGGGTATGCGCATACCGGGCTTTCAAATATTCTTCCGGTGCAATTGCTGTCGAGCGACGACTACGAGTTGGAAGAGTACCGGCCGGTTTTGTCTGCCGGCATGCTCCATCATCCAATCATGCGGGTGGACAATCCGCAAGTTTGGCAGACGTTGCCTCCGCTGGGATCTTACCATAAGATAGGCGCCTTGCACCCGGATGCAGTTGTGCTGTTGGAACATCCCTTCGAAAAAGTACAACAACGCTTGGCTCCCATCCTGGCTGTCCGGCAGGTGGGCAGGGGTCGAAGTGCGGTGGTGCTGACCGATGGGATTTGGAGGTGGGCGTATCATCATGTGCTCCAAGGGGGCGACAGCCGTTTTTATTACCAGTTTTGGAGTAATTTGCTACGCTGGTTGGTCAGGGATCCGGATTTTGCGCCACTGATGCTTCGAGCCAAAAAAAATCGGTATCACCATCTCGAGTCGGTCAAGCTTGAGCTGATTTCACATGGAATGCCGGCAGGTGATGACTCGAGCCAAAAGGGCCGGGTCGTGGTGCGGGATGTGCAAAACCGAAAAATCATCCACGTGGAGCAATACGAGTTGGGAAAAGCGCGCAGCATCGAGTTGGAGATGCCTGCATTGGATTTGGGTGCCTATGTGGCCGAGCTGGAAATGGAATCAGGGAGCTTTCAGGACACAGTCAAAGAATACTTTTTTGTAGAACCTGCCGGGCCCGAGTTGGATGCGTCTGCGCCCAGACCCGCTCTGATGAAAAAAATCGCTACATTCAGCGGTGGGAGGTTTCAAAGACTGGAAGATGCCGGGTTTGATAAGCTTATCATCCCAGACACACAGTACGCGCGGGTGGACTCAGTGACCAATGAGCCTTTATTGACCCAGGTCTGGTTCCTGGTGGGTATGGTGTTGATGCTGGGTTTCGAATGGTGGCTGAGGAGGTATTGGGGATATGTTTGAAGAGAACGATTTTGCGGCTTGTCGAGGTGGTTGATAGGGGGTAGAATAGGCTGCATACAGGGGTATACCCGACATGATGTATCGTTGTGAGGAAGTTCGATAAATGGACCGCAGGGATTTTATCAAGAAGATGGGTGCCGGAATCATGGTAGGAACCGGCGCTGCAGGCGAATCCCTATCAGACACCATGATAGTGAATCGCGATCGTATGAAGACACGACCCAAAGCTCGGGTGGCGGTTTTGCGCGATGAGAAGGTTCGAGCAAAGACGGGTCTGAGTGCGGATCGGATCCATGCGCTTTTGGAACGAGCCATTTTAGCTGCTACCGGCTATAAGGATATAAAAATTGCCATGCGTTCCTTGGCGGGACCCAAGGACATTGTCGGCATCAAGCTCAATTGTTTGGCGGGTAGACCGCTTTCACCAACCAAAGAGTTGACCCAAGCCATGACTAGGTTGTTTTCAGAGTGCAATGTATCTGAGGGCAATCTGATTTTTTTCGAGCGGTCGCAGCGCGATCTGATAAAAGGCGGCTTCGAGGTGAATGTGTCCGGACCAGGAGCCAGATTTCTGGGTCACGACAGCCCGGGCTGTGGCTACGAGCCCCGTCCGCGCATATCCGGGCAGGTTGGTTCTTGTCTGTCTAGGATCGTCACCGAGAAAATCACGGTGCTCATCAACCTGGGGGTTTTGAAGGATCACAATCTGTCGGGTATTTCCGCCGGAATGAAAAATCTTTTCGGGATCATTCACAATCCCAACAAATACCATGACAACAACTGCGATCCGTATGTGGCGGATGTATCGGCTTTCGATGTCGTCAGAGCAAAGCTGCGATTGGTCGTCATTGATGCACTTTTGGCGCAATGCGAAGGAGGACCGGCGTACCGACCGCAGTATGCTTGGCCGTTCAACGGTGTATTGGTGTCGACCGATTCGGTAGCGGTTGATCGCGTGGGTCTTCAAATTATCGAAGCACAACGCAAAAAGAAAGGGCTTCACAGTTTGAAGGCAATGAAAAGGCACCCGCAGTGGCTCGAGACAGCCTCGAGATTGGGATTGGGAGAGTGCAACCATGAGAATATACAAATAATTGAGGAAGCGTAGGCATGGATCGCAGACATTTTTTGATCCAATCGGGCGGCTTTGCAATATTCGGCCGATTCATGCCGAGAGCCAGCCTGCCTACTGGGAAAACACCCGCGCTCGATCAAGCGGACGGATTCAAGCGGGAGGCCGCTTGGTACCGGAAGATGGATGGAAAACAAGTGGAATGTCAGTTGTGCCCGCGTCGATGTAAAGTAGCCGATCAGGAGACCGGCTGGTGCGGTGTGAGAAGCAACGATCGGGGGATCTATTATACCCATGTGTATGGTCGGGCAGTGACCATTCATAGTGATCCGGTGGAAAAAAAGCCGTTGTTTCATTTTCTACCTTCTACCGAAACCCTCTCGCTTTCAACCGTGGGGTGCAACTTCGAGTGTTTGTTTTGCCAAAACTGGGAACTTTCACAGTTTCGGCCCGAGCAGGTTCAAGGACCGTACGGTTTTGTGAGCCCGGCCAAGTTGGTGGCCGGCGCCAAAAAGATCGGAGCTAAATCCGTTGCATTTACTTATGGCGAGCCGGTGGTTTTTTATGAGTACATGCGCGATATCGCCGTGCATGCAAAGCTGAAGGATCTGCCCGCCGTGATGATAACCAACGGCTTTATCGAACCCAGACCCATGGATGCGTTGCTGGATGTCATATCGGCGGTGAAAGTCGACTTCAAAGCCTACAGTCCCGAGTTTTACACAAAGTGGTGTCGGGGTCGGTTGCAGCCCGTGCTGGACACGATGTTACGAATCAGGAAAAAGAAAGTATGGTTGGAGTTGGTACATTTGACGATACCGGGCCTCAACGATCGTCCCGCGCAGACCGAAGAAATGTGCAAATGGATTGTACACAATCTGGGGCCGGATGTACCGGTTCATTTCACCCGCTTTCATCCGACCTACAAATTGACCAACGTTGCAAAAACTCCTCCCGCTACGCTGCAGCGCCAGTGGGAGATCGCCAAAAACTCCGGCATACATTATGCCTATACTGGCAACCTTCCGGGTCATGATGCTGAAAACACGCTTTGTCATCACTGCGGAAAGATGTTGGTGCAGAGGGTGGGCTTCGCGGTAGTAGAAAAAGCCCTGCGGTCCGGCAAATGCAAGTGGTGCGATCGACCGATTCCGGGTGTATGGGGATGAGGCCTGCCGGAAGATCACTCGGATCCAATCATACCGTGGATTTGGGTTCAATTGGTTTTACGGATGATCGAATCGGTCCAGAGGTTGAATAAGCCCGCCAGCGTCGTTGCCGACGCCAGCAGATAAAAGGTTGCCTGCCGACCCAATACCGGCAGCAACACGATACCGGTTGCGATGGAACCGATCATGGCACCCAGGTGATCGAGACCATCCAAAGCGGCCGCTCCGTGCTTGGTTTTGGAATCGGCGCCCTGAACGATTTGTGATCCCAAAGGAAATATCATGCCAAAGAGGCCGCCCGAGCAAAACACAAGCCAGATGAGAAAAACCCGTACCATCCAAAACGGCAGGTTTGACAACCAGGCTGCAGACAAACAGAACGCAAGGCAAACCATAAAACCAGCCAACCCCAGGAGCAACACTCCGAGTGTATGGTTCGAGCCGGGAGATTTTTTGATTTTGACTTGGACGAAAAAGCCTGCCAGGACCAAACCCGTCATAAACGCAGCCACGATGAGACCGATTTCTTGGTAAAGGCTTCCACATTGAGATTGGTAGGAAAAGCTGATGATAAGCTCGGTTGCCATTGCGAGTCCTCCGGTCGTAAAGACCGCAAGCAGGCCGGCGGATTTTTTCAATCCCGAGAAATTCATGGTATGTCTTGCTCGTTTCAAAACCCATATGGAGATCAGGATAAAAACCATGACATAAAAGGCACCTACGACCGCAAACCATACCCAAGCAGGCAGATTGATGAAAAATCGTAAGGGTCTTGCCGCAAAGTCATCGGTCAGGCTGGTCCAACGTAAAATGCTGTGAAGATGGGTGATGGGTTTGGCGTCGGTATTGAGCGGGCCGCCCGGGTGCTTTTCGAGTTGTTTTTGCAGATCGGAAAGCATGGAGGTCTGCAGGATTGTTTTGAAATGATGTTTGGTAAAATATCGATCAGTGATGTGTCTGGATGCGTACCTTTCGGCAAGTTGATGGGGGTTTGTGACTATCGAGTCTGCCTGGTTTGAAGAAAATAAGAAGGTTTCCTGCCCGGGAAATATCACTACATGGGCAAAAACGCTCAGAAGGCTCTTTTGAAGGGTGCTTACCAGGGTGGCGGTATCTTGGTCCAGGTAGTTTGCGCTGGAAGAGATTCGGGTCACAAAGACACCTCCTGGTTGGAGACGGGCGGCGATGGACGCAAAAAATTCGCGGGTATAGAAGCGATTGAGGGCCAAGGTGGTTGGATCGGGCGCCAGCGATACGATGATGTCGTAGTGATGCGGGGTGAAATGGAGAAATTTCCGGCCATCATCGGGATAAAAACGTGTTCGAGCATCGCTCAGCGCTTGAACTACCTCATCTTCGAAATAGGGTTTGCAAAGGGTTAGAACCCCCGGATCCGCTTCAACCAGATCGACTTGTGACACCGGATGTAAAAGGATGGATGGCAGCAGCAATGGGGTGACTTGCCCCATGACGACGATCTTTTCGGGTTGTGGATGTTGGCACATGAACAAATGAGCCTGGACGGGCAGGCTGTATTGATCCGGAAAGGTGGTGGTGATTTTACCGTTGGCGTACAGGTTGTATTGATTTTCGTGTCGAATCAGGTCCAGGTGTTGATATGGGGTTGCCAGCCAGGCGACTCTTCGGCCGTGGGCCCCGGCTCTCATCAGTCGGGCGGTGGAGGAGGTTTCATCCCAATCTCGCAGCTTGCCGGTCGCAAGCAATGCGAGAGAGACAACGATCCAGACAACCATACCAACACCCGTTCCAATGGATTTGCCTAAGCTGCGTTCTGCAAAGCTCATCCAGCTCAATCCGGCAAGCATGACGATGGCGGACAATGCAACGATTTCGAGCGATGTCATGCGTCCCGCCAACACCAAGCTCATGATACAACCTCCGGCTATCGAGCCTGAGGCTTCGATGAGATAGATCTTGCTGATGGTAAGTGATGGACCGTCTGGATCATATCGGGTAAATATACCGCAGGCCAGAGGAAAACCAAAACCGATGAGAAAGCCGAAAGGGACAATCAGAATCAGGGCGCTTTGCAGTAAAATATCCATACCTGGCGTGCTACCCGAAGCCGGTTCGAAGCCCGCGCCGTAAATACGAAGCGCCAGGATTGAAAGGGGAAAAATCAACGCCGACAAACCACAGGTTGCGAAAAAAAATCCCCGCATGGTGCTGAAATGGTTTGGTACGATTTTGGCCGTATAGGCTCCCAACGTGATGCCCACAAACCATCCTGCGAAGATGATGGCCAGACACAGCTCATGGCCCGAATATACCGCCAGGTACTCGCGCACCAATACGATCTGGGATGTGGTGGCATAGTACCCTGATCCTACCAGCACCAAATACAGGGAGGAGACGTGTCGCATGGTGGCCGCCTGCATGCTCGTCAGACAGAGAATTCAGCTTATGCGGAAAGTTTTTCTAATACAAGTCGGTAAAATTCTTTTTCAGCCTGATCGGTCAACTGTGGATCGCCGCCTCCCCCTTGAGCAAAATCCGCACGACCTCCCCCTTTACCTCCGGTGACCAAGAGCACTTCTTTGAGTAGTTGGCCGGCCTGCAACCGGTCGGTGAATTGCTTGGAGACCGAGCAAACCAAGGAAATCTTGTTGCCCGCATTGGCAGTGGTCATGACCACGCCACCACCCATGCGGTCTTTCAGGTTGTCGGTAAAATCACGTAGACCAGACAACTCGATGCCCTGGGTGTTGAGGAACAACGCCTTGATTCCTTTGATTTCTTTGGAGTTTTCCAATGGATTGGACGTCGGTCCGCAAGCAGCCGCCTGTTTGAGCTTTTCTATCTTGCGAACAAGCTCTCGCTCCCGTACGATCATGTTGTTCAACCGCTCGTTGAGATCGTCCGGCGAGGATTTGAGCACCGAGGCTGCCTGCATGAGCTGATGTTCAAATTGTTGGAATCGCTCCAAGGCGTCGGATCCGGTGAGCGCTTCAATGCGGCGAACACCCGCTTGGACACTGGATTCGGATATGATCTTGAATACCCCGATGTCTCCGGTGCGTTCGGCGTGGGTGCCTCCGCACAGCTCCAGGCTGACATCTCCCATCTGCACCATGCGGACTTGCTGCTCATATTTCTCACCAAACAACATGGTGGCGCCGGCATTTCGGGCCCCATCCAGATCAGTTTGAGTTGTATTGATCGAGTAGTTACGGCGTATCAATTGGTTGACGAGCTGCTCGGTTGCCGCGATTTCTTCTCTTGTCATGGCGGCAAAGTGTGAGAAGTCGAAGCGTAGCCGATCGGGTGCGACCAGGGATCCTTTTTGGTTGACATGCGTTCCCAGTATTTTACGCAATGCGGCTTGAAGCAGGTGGGTGGCGGAGTGGTTGAGGCGGACGGAAGTGCGACGTTCGGGATCGACTGTAAGCCGTACGGTATCGCCGATCGAAATGGATCCATCGATAACATGAATACGATGGACGGTGAGATCACTCAGAGGTTTGAGAGTGTTTTCGATGACTCCTTTGAAAGTATCGCTCGAAATAAGCCCTGTGTCACCGATTTGTCCACCGCTTTCTCCGTAAAAAGGCGTAGGTGAAATAACCGCTTCGATCCGCTCGCCCTTCGAGGCATGCTCGAGAAGATTGCGGGTGGCTTGGATTTTATGGGCTTGATCGGTGTTGTCCGGGGCAAGCTGGATAAGCGCGAGCACTTTACCAGTCCCTTCGGTTGTCTCGTAGCCTGAAAATGCGCTGCCTCCTGCTTGGTTGAGCACTGCATGGTAGATACGATCGGTCTCTTGCATTCCCAGTCCGCTGGAGCTTACCTGTTGGTGGTGTTCCCATTCTTTTTGGTAGGAGGTGTGATCGATTGAAAATCCTTGTTCTTTGGCTATGACCGCAGTGAGATCGGGTGGAAATCCGTCCCGGGTTTGCAGATCGAATACCAATTTCCCCGGCAACCGCCGTGCTCCCAGAGAAGCTTGTTGGGACATCTCTCGTTTCAGGATGCGCAATCCATTTTCAAGGGTTCTACGGAAGGTCTCTTCTTCGAGGCGTACGGCCTTCTCCAAGAGGGTTTTTCTATCCTCGAGCTCGGGATATACGCCCGCCATGAGCTCGACCACCCGCAGGCATATCTCGTGAAAAAACAAAGCGGACACACCCAACTTATGTCCATGCCGGATGGCTCTTCGCATGATGCGCCGAAGAACATATCCTCGGCCTTCGTTGGACGGCAGCACGCCGTCCGAGATCAAAAATGCAGTGGCCCGGGCATGATCGGCGACCACCCGCAGGGATACATCCCAACCGAGGTCTCGTCCGTAGGGTTTACTGCAAAGCGAGCCCATCTGATTGATAAGAGGTAAAAACAAATCGGTATCATAATTCCACTGTGAGGACTGCATAACGGCGCATAGGCGCTCGAGTCCCATGCCGGTGTCGATAGAAGGAGCGGGTAAGGCGGTGAGTTTTCCGTTATCGTCCCGCTCGAATTGCATAAACACCAAGTTCCATATTTCGAGAAAGCGATCACATTCGCAGGCGACTCCCAAACATCCGCCGGATTGGTTGCATGCGACCCGATCACCCTGGTCGAAATGAATTTCAGAGCAGGGTCCACATGGGCCGGTATCGCCCATGCTCCAAAAGTTGTCATGTTTTCCGAATCTGAGAATCCGATCCTTGGCAATCCCGGTTTCAGAATGCCATATGTCGGCGGCCTCTTCGTCAGGGGGCAGGCCGTCTGAGGGATCGCCTTCGAATACCGACACCCACAGCCGATCTTCAGGCAATTGCATCCAATCGACCAAAAACTCCCAAGCGAAGCGGATGGCATCTTTTTTGAAGTAGTCCCCGAAGGAAAAATTTCCCAGCATCTCGAAAAAAGTATGATGGCGGGCCGTAAACCCCACGTTCTCCAGATCATTGTGTTTTCCGCCCGCGCGGACACATTTTTGGCTGGAGGCCGCCCGGGGATGGTTCCGGGGTTCTTTGCCGGTAAAGATATCCTTGAATTGAACCATGCCTGCATTGGTAAACAGCAGGGTCGGATCATTGGGTGGAACCAAGGGATAACTGCTGTATACCCGATGATCGTGTTGTTCGAAAAACTCCAAAAATTGTGAACGTATTTCCTGTGAGCTTCTTGACTTCATGAACACGGGCTCCTTACTCATTGTCTTTTCAGGGGGCGCTGGAGCTCCTCCTGAACGGTTACTGCCAACCAGCGTTGTCTACCGCACCCGGGTTTTGGGGTCAAAACCAAAGTAATGTCTTTGTAAACCAGTACATTGTAATTTTCTATGTTAAAAACACCCTGCCTGGTTTGAAATTCATGGAAAGAGCATCGATTTCAAGCTGCCGTCAATTTTTTCATGCTCAATCCAAATAGGCCCACACCACCGGCCGCCAAGCCGGCGATCAAATAGATGCGGTCCATGGGTACGATTTCGGCGGCCAATCCCGTGAAAGCCACACTGAGGGCTGTGCATCCCACTACCGCCAGGTTGACCAATCCAAAGACCCGACCCTGTAAGTCCTTTGGGACGATGCGATGGATCAAAGTGGCCCGCGGCACGGTAATCAAAGGCACCGTCAATCCATGGAGAAACATGGCGATGCAAGCGGGTAGTAGGGATTGGATGAAATAGAGCGGTATCAAAGTCAACCCGTCCAAGATCACGCCGATGACGATCAAGAGTCCTTTGGGCCAAGTTTTTCCGAACATACCGATGGCGAAAGTCGCCAGCACCATACCGGTAAAAAATGTGCCCGTCATGAGCGAATAGGCGCCGACGCCCGTTTGCCCGTATCCCAGGACATGTCGTACATAAATCGGGGTGCCCACGAGGGCCGGACCCATGATGATGAGGTTTTCCAACGATGTCAAAATCAAAAGTCCAACCAGACGCCCGTCTTTCAAAGCATGCGTAAGACCATATCGCATATCACGAATGGTTGTTCCGGTCGAAGGGGGTATTTGAGGCAGCAAAACAGGACCCGGAGACGGAAAGGGTGGATGGTCTGAGCGGGTACGAATGGCCGTAAGCAGCGTCAGTGAGATCAGGAAGGTGAGCGAGTCGATGGTGAACAAGTGGATGCTTCCCAGTCTCGAGGCCAGCAATCCGGCCGCTAGGGGTCCAGCCAAAAATGCTATTTGGGCAGAAGCTTGGATAAGTGAGTTGGCTTTGGTGAGCTCACTCGGCTCGACCAATGAAGGCGTAAAGGCGTCTCGCGCTGGGTTGAAGAATGCTGCTCCCGTTGATACCAAAAATGTAACCCCTGCGAGCATGAGTCCGGACAAACCTGCGAAAGAGTGAATCACCGGAACCGAGCCGACCGCCAATGCTTGAAGGGTGACACAAATCATCATCAATTTTTTCCGGTCCACCCGGTCTGCATACACACCTGCTGCAAGAGAAAAGGCGATAGCCGGCAAATAGCCACACGCTGCAATGAAACCGGCCGATGCATTGGATTGGGTCAGCTCGAGGGCCAACCAGAGTAAACCGATGTGAAAGATTGAATCTCCGAAGCGGCTGATGAGTTGGCTTATACAAAGCAGGAGGAAACCTCTGCGATCTTTTTGGGTCGCAAGCATAGATGGGTTTTACCCGACAGATGCCGACAACACAAAATAAATATTCAAAGTGGCCGGACAATTGATTTGTCGCGCAAACCTATCCCTGCAAACCCCTATGATGATCATGGCGTAGTCGAGTCAGCTCGGGCCGCTATGCTCGGAAATTCGTATGGGTGGGGATTAGTCGGATTTGGATGCAGAAGGAGTCGGGTTGGAGGATTCGGATTTTGTTGTTGTTGCGGAGGTTTCTTGGGCTTTTCCCGGGGTGTTGTCTGATTTGGTTTGACTGGTTGAAGATGGGGTCGAACCGGAGCGTTTCGAGTTGCCGTAGTCGGTTACGTACCATCCGGAGCCTTTGAGATGAAAAGCACATTCAGAGATCAATTTGGTCAAGCCAGCTCCGCACTCATCGCACTTTTTTTTGGGTTTGTCGGAGAATCCCTGAATTATCTCGAAATGCCCACCGCAACCTTTGCAAACGTATTCGTATATCGGCACGTCACTTTCTCCTATCGAATGAAAAAAACTCTTTCAATCGAACCAAAATATAGTCATGGGGTGATTGGATGTCAAGTCGGAGGCATGCGATTTTTTTTGTTTTTACTCTTGTCAAGCTTATCCTGCGACCATACAATTAAATGGCGCCCGTAGTTGAAAATATGGAGTTTTCATGCGGGTGCTCGATGATGGCGAGAGGTAGTATGTACATGCTCGGGCTCGGGCTGAAAAAGTTTAGTTACAATCACATTAAAAAGATATCCTATCTCATTGGCGTCGCCGAAGAATTGACCGGAGAGCACTATAGATTGGGCACCGAAGAGGCCCGTAGGATTCCCTATGAGTTTCGAACGCTTAAATGCTTGGAACAAAAAGAAATTCTCTCCATTGGGGATGTGTTTGCCGACATCGTGCGGTACGAGTACGAGGAGGCCAGGTTCGGCCGCAAGAAGGATCTGTACCGGATCAATATCCATGATCACAATATTTTGACCAGCCTCAAACGTGAAGCCGGAAAAGTGCAGTTCTCACCTTTGTTGCTGTATATTCTCACGCATGAGCTCATACATATCGTGCGATTTGTAAAATTTATGGCACCATTTCATTTGGAAGAATCCAACCGAGGTGAGGAAGAACGCATTGTGCATCGGATCACCCAAGGAATTTTATCCAAATATCCATTAAAAGGTTTGCCCGAAGTGTTGGAAAAATACCGCCCCTCGGCCCAGGAGCAGGCGTTCTCGTTGCCGTCTCAATACCTCGATTTTTAAACCTGAATAAACTGGTACCAGCTGCATTTCATAGAGATCATTTCCGGTTTTTTCAGCAGAAGGAAAGCTAGCGATGCTGATCGTATAAGATCAATCTTCGACGGGTTCCATTTTGTCTCGTACAGACATTTTTTCCGCCCAGGTCTTGGCTTTTTTGCCCAGCTTGGTCTTGGATCCGGATTGAGAAGAAATGTATTTGACGAAATGAGAATCTTTTTCTCCGTGCAATCCTCCCACCAAAATGTTTGCCACCGGATCCTCTTCATATGGGATGTCGAGCTTGAGGGATGCTTTTAAAATGGATTCGGGTTTTATATTGGCGAGGCCGGTTTTGAGAGCCTCATTGTCTCCATCGGGGCTGCCGACCAAGAGATCGACATATTCGCTTCGAGCTCCACCATCGACTTGATGGCAACCCCGATAGATTTTAAGAATTGGATCCATTGATTTCGAGCTTGCCGCACACCCAAACAGTCCCTGCAATAATATGCGATAGGTTTTGGAGTCGGCTTGGTAAAGATCTGTTTGTAAAGATTTTTCCAGGGGAAAACTCTTCGAAAACTCGGTGCAGCCGCCGCCTGCTTTCCATATGGCATACCAGAGCGCCGTTTGTAGCCATGGAGTGGACTTGGTCTTGAGATATTGTTTTGCGAGATCGTCACAACCCGAACAGCTCAAAGATAGGGCGGCTGTAACTTGATCGAACTCGGCCGTATGGGAATCCTGTAGGGTGGCGATGGGCACCAAAACGGAAGGTGACGCGGCCGGCATGGTTCCGGTGAGAAGTGGCTCCTTATCCCCCGACAGAAAACCTAAATCGATATCGTCGATAACCCAGCCGTCTGCGCCCCGGACGAAAGGAATGGACTTTTTACCTTGGGGTGTGGAGATCATCAACAAACGCACTTTGCCGGGTGAACGGGCAGAGAGCATCTCGATTGACTTCAAGCCGCCTTGGGTGGATTGTCGAATAAATGCGGTGGCCTTGTCTTGAAAATCGTTCCAGGAGTGATTGCTGAGCGCGGCGCGGCTGAAGTGGTGCAAAAGATTGACGAACTCTTTTTCACCTATGGATTCGGCTTCCTTGATCAATGCCAGATACCGTTCGCGCATGGCATCAAATTCGGCTTGCGTAGCGGCAGGAAGACGATCGTATTTGCTGCTGGTGCAGGCGGTCGGGGTAATACAGATCATACATATAATCAAGATAAACGCATAACGGTTCAAAAATGATTGCATCGCGGATCTACCTCCTTGCTTTTGACCTCAGCATATACCATAACAGAAAATGATTGCAAACCAGACCCGGGGCGGGTTTTGGTTGCATGCACAGCGCGTGTCAGAGAGTGGATATGGCATCTCTTTCGAAGCACAAAGGTGGGTTTCATCATGGGTGAAATCTCGACATATGTTCTCTTGGCGGCCGCGGGGTTGATGCTCGTGCTGCAGGGTTTGGTTTTGTGGCTAAGAAGCCCAAAGAAACCATCCGCTTTGTTGACAAGGTTGGATCAACTCGAAAGGCTGCAGGAAAAAATGGAGCAGACCTATCGGATCGAGAGACGATCCGATCGAGAGCAGGCGCAGGTCCAGGCGCAGGGGTTGCGTCAAGAGATCGCACATATCCTGAAAGGAAACGCGGATTCAACCATCAAAACGCTTGGGGAGATATCAGCCAACCAACTTGCACAATTACAGGGTTTTTCCATGCAGCTTCAAAATATGATGGAATCCAATCAAAAGAGTCTGGATGGGTTGAAGGGGGTTGTGGAGACGAAACTTACCGCACTGCAGCAGGATAACGCCGATCGCCTGGAGCAAATGCGAAAAACCGTCGATGAGCATCTACAAGGAGCGCTTGAAAAGCGTTTGGGAGAGTCTTTTCGCTTGGTCAGTGAGAGATTGGAGCAAGTATATTTGGGTCTGGGCGAGATGAAGACGCTTGCCAGCGGGGTAGGGGATTTGAAGAAGGTGTTGACGAACATCAAGGTTCGCGGAACTTGGGGTGAGATTCAGTTGGGCGGCATTCTCGAACAGATTCTCGGACCCAACCAATATGAACGCAATGTGATGACTTCGAAGGGTTCTAATCTCCGTGTCGAATATGCGATTCGCCTGCCCGGTAAAGAGCCGGAGCAAGGGGATGTGGTCTGGCTTCCCATTGATGCGAAATTTCCCAAAGAGGATTATGATCGTTTGCTCGAGGCGTCCGAACAGGGTGATGCGCAGAGGGTCGAGGAGGCCGCCGGCAAGCTCGAGCAGCGTGTCATGCTGTGTGCCAAGGAGATCTGTGAAAAATATATATCCCCCCCCAATACGACCGATTTTGCAATCATGTTTTTGCCCTCGGAGGGTCTGTATGCAGAGGTGCTTCGTAGGGTAGGTTTGTTGGAGACCATGCAGCAAAAATATCGTGTAAGTATTGCCGGTCCGACCACCCTGGCGGCATTGCTCAATAGCTTGCAGATGGGGTTTAGAACGCTTGCCATACAAAAACGCTCCAGCGAAGTCTGGCGCGTATTGGGAGCAATAAAAACCGAGTTTTCCAAGTTTGGGGACGTGATCGTTCGGGTTCAGAAGAAGTTGCAGGAAGCCAGTCATGTGGTGGACTCGGCGGCGGTTCGAACCCGTTCCATCACCCGAAGTTTGCGGTCCGTTGAGTGTATTCCTTCTGATGAAGCCGAAGAAATGCTCGGCGTAAGCAATTTTGATAAAATTGAACACCCGAACGGCGCCAAAATACCCGGAGATGATAAGACTTAGATTGATAATCACTTGTAATGTATAAGATTTATTTATTGCCACGAATCACAAAACAAAGACTAGAGAAGAATGTGGAATACTTGACAATATAGAACGCTTACGTTACACAAATACTGGTTCCTTCGGGAACTGGCGCCCGGGATGATCGTCCCCCCCCCGCGACATCCCGGGTTCCTATTTTAAGAATAGTTTCAATGCAATGCGCATTCATAACCAGAAAAATAATCGTTGAGAAATGAAATTACAGTCATATAGTATTATAGTATATGTGAAAATAGATTTTTTCCTGGATGGTTTTTTCGTGAAAAGGATAATGAGTTTATCGTTGGGCTTCATTGGGGCCCTCATAGGTTTGACAAACGACGCAATTTCCAAATAAACTAATATGGTAAGGTGTTATTGAAATGCTTTGTATGGTGTTTTTATGCCCGCCAAAATTCTTGTTGTGGACGATGACGCATTAATTTGTGAGCAAGTGTCCAAGATACTTCGGGATGCTGGATACCAGGTGTGCAATGGTGCAGACGGCCGGGAGGCACTTGCAAAAGTACGGGATGAGCAACCGGACTTGATCGTGATGGATGTGGAAATGCCGTATATGGGAGGGTGTGAAGTTTGTAGAATCGTGAAAAATCAAAAAAGAAGCTTTGGTTTTATCCCCATCATTCTCATGACCGCCATTGATGATATGAATGCCAAGGTAGAAGGCTTGGAGCTTGGAGCTGACGATTATTTGGTCAAGCCGCTTCATTGGTTGGAGCTCACTGCCCGGGTGAAATCCATGCTACGGTTAAAGGCGCTTCAGACGGAGTTGCAACAAGCCAACAAACGCCTGCAAAACGCCAACGAAAAATTACAAGAGTTATCTATGACGGATCCGCTGATGGGTATTTACAATCGTTTGTATTTTCATAAACGGCTCGATTTCGAGTTTCAACGCTCGAGCAGATATCAAACGCCCCTGGCATTATTGCTGTTGGATTTGGATCACTTCAAGCGGATCAACGATACCCACGGACATCCCTTTGGAGATCATGTTTTGAAAGAGACGGCCAAATTGTTGCAGTCATGTGTGCGGTCGGTGGACATCGTTGCACGTTATGGCGGTGAGGAAATCGTGATTGCATGTCCGGAAACCGACCAAAATCGAGCCATGTGCCTGGCCGAGCGGGTTCGAGAGAGTATGGAGAGATACGTGTTCGAGATAGATGGGATTCGAGAAAAGGTGACCACCAGTATCGGAGTCGATATTATTCCGAATCCAGAAATAAAATCCCCGGAAGAGTTGTTGGGTATCGCAGACAAAGCTCTCTACGAAGCCAAGTTGGGCGGAAGAAATTGCATTCGTGTGCGTAAAAATAAGGGTTGAATGTGATGGGTGAGCAGAAAATGTGCTCAAATACCTGTATGGCCGAATCCGCCTTCTCCCCGGACTGAGTTCGGCAGCTCATTGACCTCGTTCCAAACCACTTGAAAAACCGGAGCCACTACCAATTGTGCAATGCGCTGTCCTCTGTGGATCTCAACGTCTTTCTCTCCCAGATTCGCGAGAATGACACAAATTTCACCGCGGTAATCCGAGTCGATGGTTCCGGGAGCATTGAGTGCAAATAGTCCGTGTTGAATAGATAAACCGCTTCGAGATCGCACTTGAGCCTCAAATCCTTCCGGTACGGCGATTGCGATACCCGTAGCAACCAGAGCTCTGCCTCCGGGTTGGATGTTGATCTTGGATTGGACCGCTGCGTACAGATCCATGCCGGCGGAGCCGGTGGTCTGATATTCAGGCAGATCGAGACCCTCTGCATGGGGCAGCCGATGGATGCAAACCGATATGGCTCTGGAAGCGGGGCTCATATCGGATCCAAACTGAGACCCAAAGCTTCCTTTCGAGATAGGCGGATTTTGCCCTGTCTATCGATGCCGACGACTTTTACCAGCACTTCATCTCCTTCCCGCAGGAGATCTGTGACCTTTTCAACTCGTTTGTCCGAAAGCTCACTAATGTGTAAAAGACCGTCCGTACCGGGAAGAATCTCACAAAATGCACCGAAATCAGTGATTTTTTTGACGACCGCCATATACAACTTGCCGACTTCCGCTTCTTGGGTAAGCTCTTTGATAATGTCGATGGCTTTCTGGGCGGATTTTGGATCGTTGGATCCGATTGAAACCGTACCATCGTCCTGAACATCGATACTGCAGCCGGTTTTGGCCACGATATCCTTGATGATTCTTCCTCCTGGTCCGATGATGTCCCGAATACGATCGGGTTTGACCTGGATGGAAATGATTCGGGGAGCATACGGGCTCAAATCCGCTCTCGGATCTGCAATGGCTCGATTCATTTCTCCCAAGATATGCAATCGAGCCTTGCGGGCTTGTTCCAGGGCGACCTGTAAAACGGCTCGGTCGACACCGGTGATTTTAATATCCATTTGTATCGCGGTGATGCCGTTTTTTGAACCGGCGACTTTAAAATCCATGTCGCCCAGGTGATCTTCGTCTCCCAAAATGTCGGTCAAAACGTGGAATTGGTCGTCTTCTTTCATCAACCCCATGGCCACACCGGCTATGGGATTGGAGATTTTTACACCCGCATCCATGAGAGAAAGGCTGCCTCCACAAACAGTCGCCATGGATGAAGAGCCGTTGGATTCGAGGATTTCGGATACGATCCGTATGGTGTAGGGAAAATCATCGTGATTCGGCAGGGTTCTTTCCAGGGCTCGCTCTGCAAGAGCGCCGTGTCCGATCTCCCTTCGCCCCGGTCCACGTAGAAATTTGACTTCGGCGGTGGAAAACGGCGGAAAGTTGTAGTGCAGCATGAAAGGTTTTTTGAAATCCGCCTCTAGATTTTCTATCAATTGCTCGTCACGCGAGGTGCCCAGTGTGGTGGTGACCAGGGCTTGGGTTTCTCCGCGGGTAAACAGGGCTGAACCATGGGCCCGCGGTAGAAGTCCCAGCTCGATTGTAATGGGGCGTACTTCGTCGAGGCCGCGTCCGTCCAATCTGATTTGATCCTCATGGACACGGGATCTTACATAATCACGCTTGATTTGATCCAATACCGACCGAACATCTTGTTGGAGGGTAGGGTGATCCGAGAAGGCCTCCTGCGCCCGATCCAGGATCTCGTCATGAACCATCGACAAAGCCTGATAGCGTGGAAGCTTTTCTTTGTTCTTCAAGGCAGCATGAATTTTATCCGTGGCCCACTTTTGCACTTGCGCAATCAGATCGGCCGGGGGCTCGTGCGGGGTGATCTCGGTTTTCGTTTTGCCTACAAGCTTTATCAACTCCTCTTGTACTGCAATGAGGGGCAGGCATTGTTGGTGGGCGAACAACAGTGCATCGATGATGTCGGATTCGGACAGCTGGTTGGCTTCGCCTTCGACCATACAGATGGCGTCTCGGGTGGCCGATACGACCAGATCCAAATCACTGGTTTCCAATTGCTCGAAGGTGGGGTTGACCACCAATTCGTCGGCGACTCTTCCGACCCGCACGGTCGCCAGGGGTTGCGTAAAGGGAATGTCGGAAATACACAATGCAATCGATGCGCCGGTCGACACCAAAACATCCGGCGAGTGCAGAGGGTCCGCCGAAAGAGGCAATCCGATTACTTGCACTTCTCGATTAAAACCTTTGGGAAACAGAGGTCGTATGGATCGATCGATAATCCGGCAAGTAAGTATCTCGCTTTCGGTTGGGCGGCCCTCACGCTTAAAAAATCCACCGGGTATTTTTCCCGCCGCATATGTCTTTTCACGATAATCGACCGTGAGGGGAAGAAAGTCCGTGCCCTCTCGGGCCTTTTTTTCTGCCACGGCCGTTACCAATACTACGGTTTCACCATAGCGAATCAGGCAGGCGCCGTCAGCCTGGCGGGCTACCCGACCCAGATCGATGGTAAGCTCTTTACCGCCGAGTGGTACTTTTTTGATGGTTGGTTTCATTGCATTCCTTTCTGATTTCGAGACAACCGGTCCCGCCGGTATTCGCTGTCCGGCTTGGATTTCGGTCGTATGGATGGAATGCACAAGAATCCTGGAGTCGCGATCAGTCCTACATCTCTTGTCTCAAGCCGGTCGCTCGAGCCGAGAGATTTAGAACCAAAAGCGCCCCCTTCGTTCTTGTGCAACGATGTACGGGGTAGTAGATCGGTTTTTTTCGGCACTTTCTCTCTGCAAGTGAAAGTTATTTTCTTATCCCCAATTTCTTTATGATCGTCCGATAACGCTCTTCATCTCTGCTCTTGACATAATCCAAAAGGCGCCGCCTTCTGCTTACCAATTTGAGCAGACCCCGGCGAGAATGGTGATCCTTTTTATGCACTTTGAAGTGCTCGGTAAGCTCCGTGATCCTTTTGCTAAACAGTGCGATTTGAACCTCGGCGGAGCCGGTATCGGTGGGGTGTTTTTTGAATTCTCCAATAATTACAGCTTTTTCTCCAGGTGCAAATGTCATCTCGGCCTTCCTCCTTTTCACTTGCGCAACCCCCGGCCTTTTTGGACGGTTGCGTGCAATCGAGGCTGCAGCCTACGACCCGATGCAGGAAAAGTCAACAATATAATGCACGAACATCGCTTCTGTCACAAGACGATGGTTTTTCTTTCGATCGAAATCAAAGGCCGTTTTTCGGTGAAATGGAGGTGAAATGCGAAGAATCACCTCGAGAGTTGGAAATGTGCTGTGGGCAGTTGTGAAACCTGGGTGAGGCCGCGGCCAGTCGTCTGGCCATGATTTCGACGGCCTCGAGGTTGTCGTCGATCAAAATACAGTTTCGATTGTGGTGATAAGCAGATACGCCCAGAGTGCCGCTGCCGGCGAAAAAATCCAACAACGTATCGTTGGGATTGGAGTGGACATGGACGATACGATTGATGATACCCAAAGGTTTTTGCGTCGGATAGCCGGTTTTTTCGCTCCCGGTTGTGGGAACAATCGTATGCCACCAGCAGTCCGTGGGGCATTTGCCTCTTTCGGCCTTTTCTTTGCCGACCAATCCAGGAGCCATGTAGGGTATACGCTCCATTTCTTCGAAATGAAATGTGTAACAATCTGGATTTTTGACGTACCAAAGAATGTTATCGTGTTTTGCGGACCACTTGCTTTTTGAGCGTCCGCCGTAATCGTAGGCCCAAATGATTTCGTTTTTGAAGCATTCCCGGGAAAAGATCTCGTCCAACATCACTTTGATGTAATGTACTTCGCGATAGTCCAAATGTAAAAACAGGCTGCCAGATTGGGCCAGCAGACGGTGAGCCTGGACCAATCGGGGATGTAAAAACCCCAGATAATCTGAAAACTGATCCCGGTACGTTTTGGTGCCGATCTTTACGGATTGGTACGTTTTGCCCTTAAACCCCACGCGATCTCCTTGTCCTTCTTGGCAATGCGTGGTGGCCAGCTGGATTTTGGTTCTTTTGCGTTTTGTGTTGAATGGAGGATCGATGTATATCAGATCGATGCTTTCCGAAGCCAGGCCTTCGAGCACCACGAGGTTGTCATCAAAATGGATGTCGATACGGCCGGATTTCGACGTCAGATTGAAATCCAGGTTTTCCTGCCCCAACTGCTCACATATTTTACATCGGAAAGTCATGGTTGGTATCGTCTCCATTTTTTTGGGGTTCAATGGCTTCGGCGGGATGATTTTGCGCGGACGAGTGGACTTGTTCAACGGTTGCGATTCTGAGCGCGTAGCCTGCCGGATTGGATGTCCGGTGCAATCTTTTCCGAGACGTATCCACAGCTGATTCAGATGCGTCGCATCCAACGAAACGGCGACCGAGCTTCTGTGCTACGCAAAGACTGGTGCCCGAACCGCAAAAAACGTCTGCAACCAAATCATTTTGTGACGAACCTGCCAGGATGATGCGCTCGAGCAAACCTTCGGGTTTTTGAGTCGGGTATCCGGTCGATTGGCTTTTTCCGACTTGCATCATGCCGGGAATATCCGTCCATATGTTTCCCACATATACTTCTTCCACCACGCGATCTCCCTGGGGCGTAACCTCGATCGAAAGATATCTCTTGACGCGAGGCCTCCCACGGGAGGTCCAGCGGATACGTCCTCGGGAGGCCAAGTGTTTGATGGTATCCTCGGCGTAGTTGCCACAAGGTGCATCTTTGTAAAATGCCTGCCTGGTTTTATCGTATTTGAAAATTTTTTTAGCTTCTTCGAGTGTATACGTTCGTTGGGCTTTTACGGGTTTGATTTTCGCTTCGGGTGTTTTGGAATAAAAAAGAATGGAGTCACTCTGGATGTCGAATTTTCTAGGCTTTGCAACTCGTCCGGCCAATTTGGTTCTTTGCCAAATGATTTCGCCTTTATAGCAGGCCGGCGAAAAGATTTCATCCAAGAGTATGCGTAGATATGCATTGATGTGCCAATCGCAGTGCAGAAATAGGTGGCCGGTCGGCGACAGCAACCGATGAATGAGCCGCAATCTGGGGTACATCATGTTCAGGTAGCCGGGATAGCCGTCTTGCCATCTGTCTCGGTAGGCGGTTTCGCTGGTCGTTGGGGCTGTTCTGAGCGTTTTGTTTTTTGTGTTCCAAAAATTTATTTTCCGGATCGAACCATCCGGATTTCTTTGCTGCTTGATGGTATAATCCATGCCTGAAGCAAAGGGGGGATCGACATAGATGAGATCCACCGAGTTGGTCAAATTGGTCGACCAAGCCGACATCACCGACATATTGTCTCCGAGGACCAATTGGTTGTGCCAGCCTGAGCTCTTTGGCGGCTGCGTGTAAGATTTGACCCCACTCGAAGCGCAATCGAGCGAGCTCGAGCAGGGGATAATTCTAGGAGGATCTTTCAAAATACGTTGGAGAGATTCTTCACAGGTATGTTTACCGGGCCAAACCAGGGTCGTGTCGGCCGGGTTGATATCAACCATTGCTGTGTTCCTGTAACCACAGGCCTTCCATGAAACGAGGATCCAAACGATCCGGATTGGTTGTATGTAGTATCTCCTGAAACGACTCGCTCAATTTGTCTGCCAACAGGTTCAATCCGTCGGGTTGGTGTTCTGTTAGGTTTGCCAACCATGTGTTGATCCGGCCGGATAGAAAATTTCGGTCTTTCGGCAGGTCGCTTGCAAGTTTAGGCAAGTATTTGATGGGAAGCGCATGCAGAATTGGATCGAGATCGAGAATCCCGCGGGCAAAGACTGTAGCGAGTATCATAAAAACATTTAATCCTTCTATCGACTCGGGGTGGCATCCGGCTGGAAAAGGATGTAAAAGGTTGGATTTTTTCAAACCCAAGGCATTGAGACAGGCAAGCGAAGCAGATATCAAAGTGAGATCGCGATCGATGGTTTCAATCTGTTGCATGCTTGAGAAATCTTCATACATCCCGGTGGTATGAGAGAAAAACGAGGTCATGGGGTTTTCGAGGGCTTCGACCCTCTCCCCGAGGGGCGTACCCAAAAGTGCAAGCCAATCCGCGCCGGGTGAGGCCATGAGATTTTTGGCCTGTTGGGATCGTTTTTGAACGGCTCCAAAGGCCACTTGAAAGACGCTCAACAGAGGGATTTGTTGGAGCGCGGCAGCAAGAATTTCTGGGTGATTGATGATTCCCAGTAAAGCGTGACCGATTGTCAGGTAGCCCATGATTTTCTTCGCGGCTTTGGTATAGGAGCTCTTCTCAGTCAATACCAGCTTATCCGCAATCATAACCCGGTTTGTGAGGTTTGCAAACTGGCTCATGAGCAATTGTTGTTGCCCGGCCGGCAGCAGTGATACGGCCTGGCGGAATACATCTCCCTCTCCGAATGCTTGTATGGGATATCGGGGAGGGTTGTCGAGTCCGAGAGGTTGATGCGATCGAGAAGGTACCTGGCCGGGATCAATACCCCGGTATATCGTTTTGGATTCCTCAAAGTCCGGCCAACCTCGGTCAGCCAAGCGCCCTAAACGCCAATGGTATGCTTGTTCTTCGATTTCCGCGGGGGGCGTAGATCCGAGATTCGCAATCATGGCATAAAACAGCTCACGCTGTTCAGCATACATGAGCTCGATGAGTCGTTTTATCAGGCTGTATTCGATACCCAATTTGACGACGAAAAAGTGACTGTCATCGGGCGTGATCAAGCGATTGGACACCATATCGGGCAATGTATCGATGTCGTCCTTTTGCACCCAAAGCAGGGTTCTTTCGAAAAGCAACACCAGTTGTTCGAAATCTACAGAAACCAACCAGGAGTTTACCCTTTGGGGGCCGCATTCGAACAACAGCTCCAACCAATGCGCAAGACGTTGAAGATCCAAGCCGTGCTGAATCCAAGTCTCGAGATCCAATAGGTATGTAAGCTGCTCATCGGAGGAGAGCTCCAACAACGCGATCGCGTCTTCGTCACCGATGTCTTTGATCGTCATGACCATGTCTTCGGGGGACATGGCCTGCATGAGTTCGCGGCTGTGCTTGGCAAGCAGAATCAAATCCATTCGCTTGCGTCCCTCGCTCACAGACAAAATCAGGTCGAGTTGTTCTTCTCGTGACATGGCGTCCAAACGCAAAGCTGCCTGCTGGCTGGGAAGCGTCAAAATTTCTCGGATACGTTGTATCGATTGATCGTTGTACATGGGAACCAAGAATTGTCCATCTAGGGGACGGAGTCAACCTAAGAGTGCAATAAAAAATCCTTCTTGATATGAAAATGAATCAGGTCGATAAAAGACTGGCGGTCCAGTACTCGACCGAAGCCAGGTAATCCTTCAACTGAACCGGGACCTGATCGACCTGGCGGATTTTAAACACCACATAGGGGATGTCGTGGGGCACCCTGGGAGGTTTGAGCAATCTCATACCGGCTTGTTCGGGCGTCTTGGCTCCTTTTTGGTGGTTGCAATCCATACAACAAAGCACCACATTGGTCCAATTGGTTTTACCCCCTTTGACCCTCGGCACCACGTGGTCGAAGGTGCACTGATCGATGGATAGATAAGCTTTGCAGTATTGGCAGCGGCCGTTATCCCGTAAATATATATTCTGACGTGAAAATCGTACCTTATGTTTCCCGCGGAGCATACGTTTGACCAGCCGCACCACCGCGGGCAGTTTGATGGCTACCGACGGAGATCGAACTTCACAATCATATTCCTCGACGACCTCGACTTTACCCAACCAAAGTAAAGAGATTGCCCGGGTCCAAGAAATGACCGTGATGGGTGCATACCCCGCATCCAGCAACAGGGTTCGTTCCGATCGCGCATCCTCCATACTTACACATTAATGCCAAGCATTACCTTCTTGCAAGATTTTATTTGAAGATGTAGTTTTTCAGGGGAGGAAAAACCGGCATGAATGCGTGGAAATCATTTCGAGATCAGTTTGAAGTTTGTCAAAATCATATTTACCTCAACCATGCCGCCGTCTCTCCGATACCGATTCGATCCAGAAAGTGCATGCAGGCGCATCTGGATGAGCTCGCGGCGGTGGGAGCCGCGTATTTTCCTGAAAAAATACTGCAAATCCTTGCCCATACGCGCAAACAAGGTGCACAAATGCTTGGTTGCAGGCCGGATCAAGTTTTTGTAGTGCGCTCCACCACCCAAGGATTGGGTATTGCTGCGACCGGCCTGCCCTTGCGATCGGGAGACAATGTCGTTTTGGTGGAGAGGGAGTTTCCCGCCAACCTGAGACCTTGGATGCCGCTTCGCCGCAAGGGTGTCGAGCTGCGAATGGTTGCCCAGCACCAAGGTAGGGTGAGTGTGGATGAAATCGAAAAAAGGGTGGATCAGAAGACCAAAGCGGTGTCGGTAAGCTTCGTGCAATTTCTGTCCGGCTTCCGCATCGACTTGGAGAGGGTGGGGCGGATATGTAAAAAACATGACGCGCTTTTGGTCGTCGATGCAATTCAGGGATTGGGAGTATTTCCGTTGGAGGTCGAGGCCATGGGAATCGACTTTCTTTCGGCTGATTCACATAAATGGATGTTGGGGCCGGCCGGAGCGGGCTTGGGGTACGCGTCCGATAAGGCCCTCAATCGGCTCCAGCCCGTCTTGGAAGGTTGGTTGGCGGTGGAAAAACCTTTTGACTTTTTCGATTTGGAACAACCTCTCAAGTCTACAGCGGCCAGGTATGAAGACAGCGCCTATAACGTAGTAGGCATCTATGGTATGGCAGGCAGCCTGGACCTGATATTGGAGCTCGGCGTATCGAACATTTCGGAAAGACTCCTGGAGTTGACCGACTATCTGGTCGAAAGACTTCCCTCTGCGGGTTGGCAGGTGCTTTCACCCCGGCGAGATAGCAACGAAAAATCGGGTATCGTGTCGTCCCGAAAGCCCGGCGTGGATGCAGAGAAATTGGCGATAGAGCTGAAGGCCGGGAAATTTGAGATATCCATACGGGATGGAGCCTTGAGGGTATCACCGCATGCATACAATACAGAAAATGAGCTGGATGAGTTGATACGTGTGCTTGCAAGGTAAACGTTTACTCGCCAGTTGCATAAAATGCCGTCATCCTGGATAGATTCGATCCAGGATCCATTGTTAAAATTATAGATTCCGGCTTAAAGCATGCCAGAATGACATTGTTTCCAAAAGCCACAAAAAGTTAAATCCCGGCTCAATCAAATATATGCACACATTTTGTTGTAGTCAGCTAATTTCGTGCGCTCTCAATACATCGTTATATGCAACGTTGGGG
>JBFFBT010000037.1:0-26685 GCA_041560255.1 Myxococcota bacterium
ATAGGGAACTTTACTGACAGGATCAAAATGGCGTACATACGTGCCGACCATGGCGGGATCGAACTTCCAATCCTCGGCATAACTCAAATTTTGTAGGTTGGCTGCCAGATTTTTGAGATGCCAAGCCGGATTGGATCCGGCTCCAATTTCCTGTCCATCGGCATCTTTATCGTGCCAAATGTTGTCGATTCCGGTAGCGCCACCCCCCGATGCAGCCGCGCTCCCATAAAGACCGCCAGGCAAGGATCCGGGCGTGACACTTTTCCAACCTCGCGAGTAGTAGGGAATTCCTATATTGATCTTCGACGGCGGCAACACCCCCCGGTAGTAACGATAACTCCAATCGACATTGAGCACCGGCACACCCAAAGGTTTGGTTTCCGGATCTCGATCATCCGGCCACAATCCCGAGTTATGACCAACAAATCCGTTCCAGGCCCCATGAAAATCGTATGTCATCATGTTCAAATAATCCAAATATTTGGCATATTGGGCCAATTGCATGCCTCCCAATATCCAGGACGAAGCTGGAGCCGCCACGGTAAGGAGATACTTTTTACCGTCTTTCTGAGAGGCTTGATCGAGTTTTTCACGCAAGATGCGCATCAAATCAACATAGTTATCAAACAGCTTCGATCTACGCGGCTCGGCCACATCGAAATCTTCGGGATTACCGGCTTGCGAGGTTGCCGTGGGGTATTCGTAATCGATGTCAACCCCGTCAAACCCATAGGCGCGAATAAACTCTATACAACTCGAGGCAAATACATCTCTGCCTTGTGAGGTATCCGTCATGGTGTAAAAGCCTCTGGATTTGGCCCACCCTCCTACGGAAATCAATGTTTTGACGGTCGGATAGTTGCGTTTGTAGACCGTGAGCAAATTGAAATGCCCGCGGTAAGGTAAGGCTGGATCCTGACCTTCAAAAGTCTTTTCAACCGCGGCTTTCCGATCCACAAAATCGATCCGATTGGTGCTTTCATTGACTTGTGCAAATGCATAATTGATATGGGTCACCTTATCCCAAGGTATGTCGGACACCAAATACGTGGGATAACCATTGGAGCCGTCACGCCATTCGGTGAAATATCCTATGATCCTACGAGGCAACGAGTTTGCGATGGTATCGGATTGATCCAGCTCCTGCGATTGATTGCCATCCGTTATTCCATCAAGCAGACATGCTTGATATGAAAACAAAGACACGATAATGCCCAGGATCAACATGTGTAACTTTCGATACGCTTTCATACTCTCGCCTCCTTCTGGAATCAAATATGGAAATTACCGGTTATAACCGGTATCACCATACCGTTCAATTGTCAAGCAGTGTTTGAGCCATACACGATGTATTTTAAAATTCGATTCCTACAGCCAGTTATATGTTGAAAAACTTCCATCAAGATCGAACCTTCTTTCGATTCACGAATCGGATTTATGGATTTAACTATTTGCATTTATTTGATATTACGAAATACGCTCGAAAACCTGCGTCTCGGTCGCAACCTATTGCATTGTGGATGCGGTCGGAAATTGGTAGCATTTGAAAACATGGAGTTTCGATTCCAGAAACACCGCATGAGACCCGGGAGATATATTTGAAATTTGGATATATTGCGATAACCCTACTGTTTGGATTTCACACTCTTCAGTGCCATGGCGACAGAGGTTTTGATGGGATACTCTTTTCAAAAGAGGAAATAGGATTTCTCCAATCCAACGGCGCTGGATTGAACATTATGGATGACGACGATTTTTCGACTTTTTCTACGCTGGACGAACTGGTTGGCGACAACGAAATTTTTTTCACCGGTGAGTACCACGCAACCCATAAAAGTCACCTGGTATGCCTGAAATTTATTAAATACTTCCACCAACGCAAGGGCATAAGGCACTATTTGGCGGAAATGGGCTACGGATCGGCGTATATGGTGAATCAGTTTCTCGACACCGGCCATGAACAATATCTCAACGAGATCATGACAGCCCTGAAAGGAACGGCAGCATATACCGCACAATACGCAACCTTCATCCGAAATGTCCGAGAGTTCAACGCATCTTTACCTATAGAGTCAAAAATCGTATTTGTGGGCATCGATATTGAACATCAAATAGATATCGCATTTCGCGCGCTCACCCTGCTCTTGCCGCCGTCATCAATTGGAGAGCCTTCATATTTGAAAGAAATTCGCTCCTGGGCGCAGATTTTTATCAACAACCAATTCAACCGCGCATCGTATCCCAAAAACTGGTACGCCGATTGCGGCTCACTCGCCGCCGCACTTGATACCGACATGAAAAACAACCCAGATCAGTATGTCTCGTTGCTCGAGAAAAACCACTTCGACTTCAAGTTTATCGTAAACAATTGCGTCGCAGCGCTTCGCTATTACCAAATCAGAGATTACAATCTTCGCGAGGAGGCCGTCTACTCGAACTTTCTCAACATATACGATAAGCTAGATAACGGCACGCCGAAAAAATTTTACGGGCAATGGGGTTCGGCGCATATCGTCCAAGTCTCTCACATACCCAATTACATTGTTGCCGAACCTCTGGCTGCCCGCATGGACAACGATTCGGACAGTCCGGTACAAGGAAGAGTCGTGAGCATCCTTCCGGTATATTCCAACTCCGAGGATCTCATACACCGAAACGGCGTTCAAGTTGTCGAGGAAATCCAGGATATCACCCAAGGCGTACTGTCAGGGCTCAAACCCGATGAATCCGAAATCATTCTTTTCACACTGCTCGGTCCAAACTCACCCTTCGAGAGAACCTGCAACTCTTTCTTTTGCAAAGAGGATGCTCCCGAAGTAACAACAGACTTCGTTCAATTCATACTTTTGATTGAAAACTCCAACGCCGCTATGCCCTGGAAAGATTGACACTCTGAAAACTTGCTGAAACAAATCGTCATCAATGAATTTCCAAATTTTTACCCGATCTCAGAATCAAAAGGACATTCCCTGTAAAACCGAAGATTGAGAGCACGTGTATACAATCATCCATCTTCCACCTTTGATATGTTCCAATCCTCTCCATGCTTCCATCCGGTTAGAGCAGTTTCACTTTTATCATGTTTGTGGTACCAGGCATCCCCACCGGATGTCCGGCGGTCAATACTATCAGATCCCCTTTTTTCAGCAATCCGCTGTTCAAAACGGCTGAGCAAGTAGTCTGAAGCATTTGATCCATATCATTGGTTTCCGGCGCCGAAAGCGGTATGCAACCCCAAAATAACGGTATGATCTGATTTGTGGTGTTGGATGGAGATACCGCGATGATGGGCTGTCGGGGGCGATAACGGGATACCGCTCTGGCAGTGCTTCCGGATTGAGTATGCACGACAATGGCCGCGGCGCTCAAGTGATCGGCCAACACACACACGGCATGTGCCACTGCATCCGCCACTCTTTCATCCGGCAATGTCTGTAAGAAAATTTCATGAGGAAAGTCAACTTCCACGCTTTGAATTATCTTTTTCATGTACTCAACCGCTTTCAAAGGATACCGACCAATTGCAGTCTCTTCGGAAAGCATCACTGCGTCGGTACCGTCAAGTACCGCATTGGCTACATCCGCAGCCTCGGCACGGGTCGGACTGGCGGCATCGACCATGGAACGTAGCATCTGAGTGGCGGTAATCACCGGCTTGCCTGCATGGTTGGCTTTTTTTATCAGCTTTTTCTGTATCTGCGGCACTTTTTCGAGGGGTATTTCCACACCCAAATCTCCACGAGCCACCATGACACCATCGGCGCTCTTGAGTATTTCATCCAGATTTGTCAAAGCTTCGTGTTTTTCAATTTTGGCAATGACCGGCATACTCATGCCTCTTTGGCTTATGGTTTGCTTGACTTTTAGGATATCTTCTGCAAAACGCACAAAAGACAACGCCACAAAATCAACCTGATTGTCCAACCCGAAAATCAAATCCGCCCGGTCCTTGTCCGTCAAAGAAGGCACATTCAAGGTTCGACTAGGTAAATTAATGCCCTTATGACTGGTCAAGATACCCCCGGTGATCACCTTACAGATAATGTCGGGAGGATTGGTTTTTTCCACCTGCATCTCCATGACTCCATCCGCAAGCAACAAACGATCCCCGGCTTGAACATCGTTGGCCAGTTCGGCATAGGATACGGAAACCGATTTGGCACACCCTTGAGTTTTTTTACCGGTGATCACGAACTCATTGCCGTTCTCCAAACAAATCCCCCCACCGGGCAGTGCGCCGATTCTTATCTTCGGTCCGGCCAAATCCTGCAAAATGCTTACGGGTCTATTCAGGTTTTTTGAGACAGAACGAATCATCTGGATGGTCTTGCGGTGTTCCTCCTGGTTTCCATGCGAGAAATTGAGTCTGGCCACATTCATACCCTTTAATATCAGGTTCTCAATCATGTCCAACCGATTGGTGGATGGCCCGATGGTGCAGATTATCTTGGTTTTGTTTGTCATGAAATTCCTTTCCGAGACCAGCTCCCTCAACGGCAGCCTAACCCGATATTTCCTCAATATTATGGGTTAATCCATACAATTTTTTGATAATTTTGGATAATTTACAGCCTGTCCATCCAAAATTCACTCTTTTGCCACATAGGAATTGATTCTATTGTCGAACGAAAATCGGCATTCAAATCTCGGAAGGAAAATTCGTTATTCTCCACATCAAAGCGGCTTGACGGGGACGCAGATATCCACCAAGCACCTCCCCTCGGGATGTTGATTGGGATCGTTCAAGTACAGCTCATAGCACGGTTTGTCGTCACACTGATACCCGCTTTCGGGCAGCCATCCACCCATGATTGCACCCCAGGCTTCTTCATACTCGTACGGTAAAACCTCGAAGTGGCCCACCGCATAGGTGCCGGACTCGATGGTATATGAACCAATCTCACCCCCCACCTTGGTCCCCTCGGGTACCGTGATGCAGACATCCACCCGCAGCTTATCCGAATCGGTGACTTGCGGATCATCGTAATATACCGACAACAACTTGCTGTCGGGCGGCCGGATCAACCCGCGGGGGCCGGCCCAAGCGCATAATTTCCCGAACAACGATGCGAACAAAGCACTGTTGCCCTTGTAGTCACCGATATGTCGTACATAGGCTACATGCATCTTGGGCATGTTTTTCACTTCGATTTGGACCTCGGTTTTGTTTTTCATTCTACACCTCCAGGTTTGGTTTCCGTTTACGAGGTCCATTGTAAAGATATACTGACCCAAATCTTTTCGTATCTTGTCATTCGTTTCACCCGAATTGCTCTTCGTTTTGCATATCTTGCTCTGAGCCCTCCCCCCGCTGCTTCTGTACACAGACGCGCTGACGCCGAAAACCTCACGAAACACCCGGGCGAACGTTTGAGAGCCCGAAAAACCACAATCCAAAGCCACCTCGGTAATGGATTTATAGGGATTGCCAAGCAGGGCTTGAGCGGCTTTTTCCACCCTGCGACGTTGGATAAACTGGCTCAAGGTCTCACCCACCATGGCCTTGAAGATCCTATGAAAATGATAGGGAGAAAACCTGGCCACTTTCGACAAGGTGCCGAGCGACAAATCACCTGTAAGGTTCGTCTCGACGTAATCGATCACCCGGTTGATACGATCGGTATATTCGGCCCTTAGGGCTTTTTTTTGATATGATGTCTGTTCGAACATCGCCATGCTGTTTCTACCTTTCGCAATCGCAGGTCACGGCTGCCTCAACACACTGCATGCATTTGCCATGAGAACCATACTATCTAGTTCTGGTCTCAAAAATAAATCCAAGAGTTTTTATACGGAAACTATCTAGGTTCACCAGGGTTATTTGCCGACACAATCACTCTTGAATTGATACTACGGCACTCGGCCCCAAAATAGACCTGTAAAAAAAAAGAAAACATCTCACACCCTACCACACAATCTCAACACGAGCTTTTCCAACACCAGTCTATCCGGGATGCGGGTGCTTTTCAAATCCGTATCGGTCCTGCTCAACGCAATGAGTCCCTCCGTCAGATCCTTGGGTTTGAATTTCCTTGCTTGTTGCAGGCTTTTTTTCACTACAAAGGGGTGTAACCCCAATGCTTTTCTGATCTCTTCCGGCCCCCGGCCCCTCAGATGCAATGCCTGTGCGCTCGCAAGGGTTCTCCAGTGCCGAGCAATTTGGCCGAGTATCATCAGCACATTTTCATTGTCTCTCAACATATCCCCAAGCACTTTGAGGGCTTTGTCGGCGGATCTTTCCCCGATCGCATCCGTCAAGGCAAAAATGGATTGGCTCTTGGTGTGAGATACCAGTTTTTCGACCATCGTTTTGGTCACTACATCGGATTGCCCCGCTACATATAGAGAGATCTTTTCTATCGCCTGGATCAATCCGCCAATATTTTCTCCCACTGCGTCCACGATGGCGTAAAACGCTTCTCGATCGGCTTTGAGCCCCTTGTCTCCGAGCATCTGCTGCACCAACCTAGGGAGATCGCCCGGCCGGGGTTTGGGACAATCCACAATGGCTCCATCGGCTTTTTCCAAAATTTTTTTTAATTCTTTGAGTGTTTTTATCCCACCGCTGCGTTTCGGGTCTCGGGTATCGGTGCCCACACCCCGAGACTCCAGCACCAACGTGGTCGTGGGTACCGGATTTTGCAGATATTCGGTCAATTTTTTCTGCAGTTCTGTTTTGGCGTGATGAGAGTCCCTGACCACCACCAAGCGTGCTCCACCAAACAAAGACTGGGATCGCGCCGCCATGTCGAGATCGTCGGCACTCAATGACTTGGCTTCCAATTGAATGGTCATAAAATCTTTTTGACCGGCTTTGGCTCGCAATCCCTCGCGTACCAATTGCACACAGCGCTGAACCAATGCCTCTTCTTCACCCGATACGAGATAAACCGGTTTTCTTAGATCCTGCTTCAAAGATTCTTCCAATTGACGCACATCCATCTTTTTACCTTTTAAAACACAGTGGCAATCCGATCCATGCCGGTCTCAGCGAGTCTTTGCACGGCGCGCTTCAAAGCAGTCATACGATTGGTCTCGGTACCCGTCAAATCCGGGGCCGATAAATAGCTCTCTCTTTCTTCAAGAGAAACTTGGGATTTATCCCCGCCGACCGTAGAAAACACCAACGACACTTTGACCACGACTTCTTGTTCTTGCGCCCGAAACCGCCCCGCATTGATGGAGACACCTCTAGGGTTGGAATGTACCGATAACAACTCGGCCTCTAGCCGTGAGGTGTCTTCGGCAGAATCCACCACCACCAATCCGGACTGTATCGCCTGCCCGCGCAAAGCCTGGGTCAACCAGTGGCCCGCCACGACGTCCATGGTTCGGTTATTCGCCATGGGTATACATATTTCCCGCTCTCCATCGGGAAGCCTGGCCTCCCCGACTCGAAAATGATACCCACAGCCGGCTATTCCCACTACCCCCAAAACCAGCCACGTCAACCAACCACAATGTTGACGAGCCGTCCGGGGACTACAATGACCCGCCGTATGGATTTTCCCTCCAACCACTTTTGTACCTTTTCGTTCTTTTCAACCTGAGCCCGTATTTCGTCTTCCGAGGCTTCTCGTTGTACGTCGATGGTGGCGCGGACTTTTCCATTGACTTGCACCGCCATCTGAATCGTATCCTCCTGTGTGGCTTGCGGATCGAATTTCGGCCATGGTTGCTCGCCTGCGAAACCCGACATACCCAAGTTCTTCCAAAGCTCGTCTGCAACATGCGGAGCGAACGGACTCAACAGCAAAACCATGTTTTTCAACACCATGAAAAGCAGTTGCTCGGTCTTTTGTTTGCGATCCGGATCGACTCCTTCGGCAAATCCATCCACCTCATCATCCAACACCTTGCATCCGTTGAGCAACTCCATCAAAGCCGCTATGGCCGTGTTGAACTGAAATTCTTTTTCAATATCCGCAGTGACCTTGGCTATCGTACGGTGCAGACTGCGGTGTAATGCAATGAGCTCCAAGGACAAGCCCGACTCGTCCAAAGGCCCGGCAAAATCTCTATAGCCCTCAACGCGTTGGTGATGGCGCAGGAAAAACACCCATATCCTTCTCAAAAAATTGTAACACCCCGCCACTGCTCTATCGTTCCACTCGACATCTTTTTCAGGCGGAGCCGCAAACAAGGAAAACAATCGGGCCGTATCCGCCCCGTATTGTTCACACATAGACTCGGGAGCTACACCGTTGAGCTTGGATTTGGACATTTTCTCCAAGCGCACTCTCAATGTTCGACCACATTCGGTACATTTCGGCTCTGAGCTTTCGGGATCATCCACTCCGTCTCGGGACCGATAACCATGACTTTCGCACCAGAAACTCTCTCCCACCACCATGCCTTGGGTGAGCAACCTCTCGACCGGCTCGTCCACGCTTACCAAACCCATATCCCGCATCACCTTTGTCCAAAAACGAAAATACAACAGGTGCATGACCGCATGCTCGGGACCACCTACATATATCTTGACCGGGAGCCAACGATCGGCGGATTCTCTTTTGAAAGGTAGATCTTCTTCCCCAGGATCCAAATATCTTGCGAAGTACCATGAAGAATCCACAAAAGTATCCATGGTATCCGTCTCGCGCCGGGCCTTTTTACCGCACTTGGGACAGTCGGTGTTTACAAATTCGGGTACTTTGGCAAGCGGGGCCTCCCCGGTTCCTGTAATGGGCGCCTGTTCGGGAAGCAACACCGGCAACGATTCGATCGGCACCGGTACGATACCACAAACCTCGCAATGCACCATGGGTATGGGGGTCCCCCAATATCTCTGCCGGGAGATTCCCCAATCCCTAAGATGATAACGTATGGTGATTCCTCCTATACCTTGTCGTTCAGCCTGCTTGGCGATTTGGATTCTTGCCTGCGCCGAGCTCAAACCGGTGTGTTTTTCGGATTGGTACAACACTCCGTCCTCGGTAAAAGCTTGCGAGAGATCGCTGCAAGCGAGGTGTTTTTCCACCTCTCCACTCGGTTGGGGTTGGATGACGATCCGAATGGGTAGTCCATACTGTTTTGCAAACTCATAATCTCTTTGATCGTGGGCAGGTACACTCATCACCGCCCCGGTCCCATAATCAGCCAGAACGAAATTTGCTATCCATATGGGTATTTCTTCGCCGGTAAATGGGTTTATGGCATACGAGCCGGTCCACACACCTTCTTTTTTTGCGCCGGCGTCCGTTCGCCTGGCTCTTTCGATCTTCGACATTTCGGCCACAAACGCTTCGACCCGGGATTTTTGCTCACTTCGAGTCAGCTTTGCCACCATGGCATGCTCCGGGGCCAGCACAACATAGGTAGCGCCATAGACCGTATCAGCTCGGGTGGTAAATATTTCTATATGATCCGAACCGTTGTCCTTAATCGGAAACCTCAGCTCCACGCCCTCGGACCGTCCGATCCAGTTGCGTTGCATGCTGACGATTCGCTCCGGCCACAGATTGAGCTTGCCCAAATCATCCAGCAGCTCGTCGGCATATCGGGTGATCCGAAAGGCCCAGTCCGGAATTTGTCTCTGAACAACCGGCTTATTGCAACGTTCGCAGATGCCGTCGACCACCTGCTCATTGGCCAAAACAGTCAGGCACCCCGTACACCAATTCGCCAGACTCGTTCGCCGATAGACCAGGCCCCGCTCATACATCTTGATAAAAAACCATTGGTTCCAGCGATAATAGGATGGATCACAAGTAGCAATCTCCCGGCTCCAATCAAGCGACAATCCCAGACTTTTCATCTGGCGCCGAACCGATTTGATGTTCTGTTCGGTTCGTTGCTTGGGATGGATGCCGTCGCGAATGGCCGCATTCTCGGCCGGCAGACCCAGCGAATCCCATCCCATGGGATGCAATACATCAAATCCCTGCATACGATAATACCTCGCCAATACGTCCCCGATGACATAGGCGCGCACATGACCCATATGCAAATTACCGGAAGGATAAGGAAACATCTCCAGCACATAGTGCCGTTCACGAGCCTTCCCGTGATCGGCATCAAACAGACCATGGTCATTCCAACATTTTTGCCATTTCGGTTCGATCAACCTAGGATGATACTTGGGATCCATCTTTCTACTCCGCTTGGTTTCCAGGTGGTATCACTTTGCATCGACAGCAGAAAAACCACTCCTTGCTTTTTCCTACGACAGCTCCAGTCCGACGGGATCTGCTTGTCAGATTCAACTAGCATGGCGAACCGCAAGCCGCAAGTACCTTTTTGCCCGCAAGAGCCCTTCCTCGTCTACATCATCCAGGGGGGTCATGGAGACTAGGTCCAGATCCGGTCGTAGAAATGAGCCGATGACCACAAAATGTGTTCTTGACGATCCAATAATTCGTGAATACTATTGAATCAGATGGATACTGAAAGTAAGAGAGGAGGTGATATTGTGAAACGTTTTATGTTACCGCGCGTTGTTCACTGCTCCGAAGGTTGTTGTTTGGTCCTGGGCACGACCTAAAACTGCCCTTTTGCTTCAAATCCATCACCGCAACGCATCTCTGAGTTCCCTGGCCAACAACTCCACGGTCCGGGATCCGCCCCCGGCGCTTTTGAGGCGCCACTCGCCGTTGGTCTCGAACCTTATGTCGGCGATTCGTTCCGCCCAGGGCGCTATAACCTGACCCAACGATCGGCCCGACATGGGATCCAAATCTCTGTCCCGGCATGCCGCCATGACATCCGGGATAACTCGAATGAATGCCTTGAGCGCGGTCCCGGTTTTCAAGCTGTATTTACGCCCGCCCCAAGCCTGAGGGAAAACTTGTGCGATTTGTTTGAAATACGCCAGAAAAAGCCCTCGCGCCTCTTCCATGAACTTGGTCCCGGCCGCAGGTCCGGCCATTTCTTGCGCCCGAATGAGAGCCTCGATCTCGGCGGCCAAGGGTGCCTGAGATACTTTTCCCGAGCCCACGCCCAAAATTCGTATATCCCCTTTCAAGGGACTGTCCTGCCTTTCGTTGAGAGAGCGAATGATATCGTGGGCTGCGGACATACGCTCGTCTTTGTACAATTTTCTGCCCGAAAGGCTCACTATGACATCTTTTTTCAGGCGGGTATGTTTGGTGTTGATGGTGACAAACAACTCGACCGCATGCGAACCACTGAGATTGTCAAAGATGACCGCCGGCACCGCCATACTTGCCAATGCCTCGGCAACCCCGGGGCGGGTTCCCTCGGTTTGCGCAAAAGCCGCCAGCGCCAACAACCGATGCTGACCGTCCAGAGTTCTAAATAAACCCTCTTGCTCAGGCAACTGTAAAAAACCCATCAGATCGGATGAGCCATGCGTCAAAAAATCCAACCGTTGATCCGCAACCAAAATCACCGCTCCAGGCACCGGAGCCAAATCCATATGCTCATATCGATCGCGGTAATACTGCACCAAATCATCGATTTTTCGTTTCAAAATTGGACGTTGAAATGCTTTTTCACTCCCCGATATTTTCTTTTCGAGCTCCTCCCAATTCACACCGCTTTTGGCGCGGGACGCCTTGCGCTTTTTTCCTTGCGCCTCCCCGATGGCCAACACCTCGAACCGCACCAATTTTCTTATATCCTCCACCGACAACGATGCCTGGTACAAAATTGTTCCAAACTGCTGGATCCTCATGGCAGGTACCGTAATCATCTCTTCGTTCCTCCTTACACTTACGATTTTCCGTCTCAAAACCCAACTTGCGGTTTCCATCGTAAAACTTGAATTCGCGATGGAAACTCACCAGGCTCTAACTCTCCCACCTCCCGCCGAATCTTGAAACCGACGCGGCTTGAGCTGTATCATGATCCCAAAGAAGCTAACAGGAATCCGGAGCACATGCTAATAAAAATTCATACCTACTTCACTACCTTCCAAGAACAAACATGACAATACTGCATACGAATTCATGCGGCTCCCACACCCGATACATCAAACAATAAAGATGATGTCGCCCTACGCCGAATCCGCTTCCTCCGGGTAAAAAACTTTTCCTTTTCGGTCCATCAGGGGTTGACATCCGCTCCCTCAAGGGCAAAACTCGAAAATTGACATAAGCTCTATGAATCCTACCGATTTCCAAAAGGGGGCCGCTGCATGCAAACCGCCAGTTACACCAATCACGAAGAGCTCGTCGATCGATTTAATTGTTGCGTTCAAGGCTCCCATAACTATCTGCTTCGTACGGATTGCGAAAAAGATGCCTCTATGGCATTCGCCCACTCCGTGGCAACGGGTTTATCTCAAAAACCACCCTCTTTGGAATGCCGTTATCTGTATGACGAGCGCGGCAGTCGCTTGTATGAAGAGATCACCCGCCAACCCGAATATTACCTTACCCGTCTGGAAGCATCCATATTGGGCAAATATTCCTCTGAGCTGGCGGCGTTGACCGGCCCGGTGACGATGATCGAGCTCGGCTCCGGCAGCTCGGTAAAAACCGACCATCTCTTGCGCGCCTATCTGCATCAGGACATATGTGTTTGTTATGTGCCCATTGATGTCAGTGAAAGTGCGTTGCTGGATGCAGCCTACTCCATCACCGAGCGCCATCCCGAAGCCCAAGTCATCGGGGTCAATGATGTGTATGAAAACGCGTTTCACCTCATGAAACCCGCTTCTCCCACCATGGTGGTATTTCTCGGAAGCACTTTTGGAAACCTGAACGATCAGGAAACCGATCGGTTTCTAACCCAAATCAAGCGGTACCTCCCGCCGGGAGATTTTTTTCTTCTCGGCATCGACTTGATGAAAAACCCCGACATCATCGAGGCAGCCTACAATGATCGCGCGGGTGTCACCCAAGAGTTCACCCGCAACCTTTTTCACCGCATGAACCGCGAGCTGGGTTGTTCCATAGACGTCGATCAGATCGATCACGTGGCGAAATTCAGTCCGGACCGCGAACAGGTTGAAATTTTCGCTCGATTTGAGAAACCTCAAGAAATATACATTGAGCCTCTCGACGCTATGTTCAAATTTAAAACCGATGAGATTATCCAAACCGAGATCAGCCGCAAGTACCATGTCGACAAGCTCACGCGTTTACTATCTGAGTACGGACTCGAACCAATAAAAATCTGGACCGATGACCACGACTGGTTCGCGCTTTTTCTATTACAACGCAATTGAATCCAGAAAGCTTAGATCTGCATGACAAAACCCAATTCAAACGAACCCGTGCTGCGAAAGGGTCTGTGCGGAATCTGCCCAGCGGGCTGTTATGTACAGATTACTTTGGAAAACGGACGTATTCAAAAAGTAGACCCCGACCCCGATCATCCCCTCGGAATGATTTGCGAGATCGGAAAGCATACACCTTCCATCGTATACGATCCCGATCGCCTGACCCATCCATTGCGCCGGCGCGGTCCCAAAGGATCGTACGAGTTCGAGCGCATATCCTGGGACCAGGCATATGACATCCTGACCGAGAAGCTCCAATCGCTAAAGCTCGAATTCGGACCTCAGTCGACCGCCATCTATACCGGACGAGGCGCATTCGATCTGGCCATGTGTGATTTACTCCAACCACAGGACGTCGCGGTATCATCTGCTTCCAGCATTCTGTTCCCTTTTGGTTCTCCCAATACATTGGGCGTGGGGGCCCTATGTTATGTGTCTTTTGCCATGATCGCACCTCACGTTACCATGGGCGAAATGCTCATCACCATGGATTTCGATGTCGACCAAGCCGATCTCATCATTGTATGGGGAGCCAATCCAGCTACTGATTCGCCGCCACTATTGCACACGCAAATCCTCAAAGCCAAGCAGCGCGGTGCGGATGTGGTGGTTATCGATCCGCGCAGAAACGGCACCGCCCGGGTTACGGAGGCTGAGTGGATACCCATACGACCCGGATCGGATGGAGCGCTTGCATTGGCCATGATCCAAGTTCTTATCGAAGAAGAGCTGTACGATGAGGATTTCGCCCAAAACTGGACGGTCGGTTTCGAAGAGCTCACTCAACTCGTGCAACACTACCGACCGGAGGTCGCCTCGAATGTTACCGGCATAAACCCGGATACCATCCGCAAACTTGCGCGCCGAATCGCTTCGGCCCGAGGCGCCTGTCCCATTATGTATACGGGTCTCGAGTACTCCGACAGCGGCGTGCAGGCCATCCGCGCCGTATTCACCCTGTGGGCGTTGGCCGGCCAAATGGATGTTCCCGGCGGGCTCATTTTCAAAATGAAGGAGAACATCTTCCCACAAAACCGCCGGAGACTGCTTGGAAACCCCGACATGAAAATGGCTTTGGGTCGGGATCGATTTCCAATCTACAGCCTCTACCGAGGGGAATCCCATGCCATCGCCCTGCCTCGATCCGTCCTCGAGGCCGACCCCTACAAGATCCAGGCTCTCATCATCCTGGGCGGTTCCATCATCACCGCATGGCCCAATCCACAACTCTGGCAAAAAACCCTGGCGTCTTTGGATTTTTTGGTAACGATCAACCGCTATCACACCGCCGATTCGGCGTATGCAGACCTCGTGCTACCGGCCGCCACCCAATACGAGATCACCTCGTATATGCGGTATGGACCGGTGTTTAAAATCCGTGAAAAAATTATAGATCCCATTGGTGAAGCCCGATCCGATTTTTTGATTCAAAGCGAGCTGGCCCGCAGATTGGGTTATGGTCATCTATTTCCGCAATCCGAAGAAGAAATCCTTCAAACCGCCTTGGAGGGCAGCGGTTTCAGCCTGGACGAAGTACGTCGGGCGGGTGGAGAAGTAAAAATCAAACCCGTCATGCTGGAATACAAAAAATGGGAAAAAGGCCGCTTGCGCCCGGACGGCAAGCCTGGATTCAATACCCCGAGTGGAAAGTTCGAGATAGCTTCGTCGATCCTGCAAGAACACGGATACGCTCCATTGCCGGTGTATACCGAACCCAAAGAAGGCCCACTCAAAAGACCCGATCTCAAAGATCGTTTTCCTCTGATCTTCAATTCCGGAAGCCGTACCATCTATGATTTTCGATCTCAACATCATGGAGTCCCAAGCCTTTCGAAAAAGTTATCCGAGCCCGTGGTGATCCTCCACACTCTGGACGCAAAGGATCGTGGTGTTCAAGACGGAGATTGGGTCTGGGTTACTACCCTGCGTGGCCGAGCCAAATTTCGAGCCAGAGTCACACTCGACATCCTACGCGGATCCTTAGGAGGAGCGATCGATGCAGCCATGGGAGGAGGAGGCCCCCTCGGAAACGAGGCTTGGCGCAAATGCAATGTAAATCAACTCACAGATTTGGAACACATGGATCCCATCTCCGGATTTCCGATATACAAGACGTTGTTATGTGAGATCGAAAAAGCCGGCCGGGAAGACCTTGGAGACGCCGAACCACCCAGCCACCATCCCGATTTCACCGAACCTGCTTGCGCCCTTGTTCAAAAATCCGATCCAAAACGCCGGGTCTATTTGGATCACAATGCCACCACGCCTCCCGATCCAAAAGTGGTGGCAAAAATGCTGCCTTTTTATCAAGAGCTGTTCGGAAATCCCTCGAGCATCCACAGCTTGGGAATGGAGTCCAAATCCGCGCTGGAAACAGCCCGCCGAAGCCTGGCCCAGGCTCTCAATTGCACCGCCAGACGTATCATCTTTACGGGCGGAGGCTCGGAGGCCAACAACCTGGCCATTCGCGGTTTGACCGCCACATCCTCAAAAACCGACCGGCATGTCATCACCTGCGCAGTCGAGCATCCGGCAAGCATGCAGACCTGCCAGGCTATTTCAAAGCAGGGCTTCGACATCACAATCCTACCTGTGGATTCAGACGGGTTACTGGATCCGGATACATTTCGGCGCGCAATTCGACCAAATACGATCCTCACGACATTCATTCTGGCCAACAACGAAACCGGTTCGATCCAACCCATCCGAACACTTGCAGGCATTGCCAGAGAAAGAGGTGTCTTGTTCCATACCGATGCCGTGCAAGCTTTCGGTAAAATACCCTTGGATGTCGAGCATCTCGGAGTGGATGCCCTGTCGGTCTCGGCCCACAAGATATATGGACCCAAAGGTGTCGGGGCTCTATATCTTAGAAAAAATATCGAAATTCCACCACTGATATACGGCGGCGGTCAAGAACAGGGGTTGCGTTCCGGGACGGAAAACATCCCCGGTATCGTAGGTTTCGGCAAAGCCTGCGAAATCGCGATGCAAAAGATGCATGCCGGTGAAATCCGGCGTATCGAAACCCTTCGAGACAACCTAGAGATGGAAGTTCGGAAATTGGTCCCTGATCTGACCCGCAACGGCCATCCGATCCATCGGCTTCCCAACACACTCAATCTCACCCTTCCCGGGATCCGGGGCGAGTCCCTGGTGTTGGCCATGGATCGAAGAGGGGTGTATTTTTCCTCGGGCTCAGCCTGCCAATCCGGTCATCCCGAACCCTCGGCGACCTTGCTTGCCATGGGCCTGACTGAGAAAGAAGCCCATTGCTCCGTCCGGTTTTCGTTGGGATATGGAAACACTCAGCAAGATCTCGATTATACCTTGGATTGCCTCAAAGCGATCTTCCAAGAGACCTCGAGCACAATACGTTTTGTGGCCTGTAGATAGAGCTCGATTCACACCCGCATCACGCTCCGTCACTCGTACTGATGCTCCATAACTTCGATTTTGAGATCGGAGACAAACACCAGCATTCCCCCCAAACCGGATCTTTTGTCATTGGTAAGCTGCAACGAGTGCTCTCCCAAGCGAATCCAGGCAGCCGATATGCGGTCGGTTTGCATGGCTGCATCGACAGCCTGCCAGTCGCCTCCCAACCATACTTCGGTCCACATATGACGTGCGAACATACCATCCTGGTAAACCAATCCCATCACGCATCTGGCAGGAATACCGGCCGCCCTTGCCAGCGTGGCGAGCAAAACAGATTGTTCGGTACAATCACCCTTTTTTTTCCTCAACACTTCCAACGCCGAAGCAAAAGCCATTCCCATATGGCTTTCGATGTTTTCACTCACCCATTTGCGTAACCGCCGCACGGCGCTCCATCCATCCGGAGCCCCTCGGATTAACTCCTTCGTGAGTTTCTGAATCTTCGGATTGTCAATCGGCGCCAATTCCGATGAAGACAAATAGCGTTTGAGAAGAACCTGTTCATCGGGATTGAGCGTCTGAGGAAACTTGGTTTTCTTGGGCTTTGCTTGTCGTTGCACCTGAAGCACAAATATTCCTTCGTTCGGTTTCTCCACCACATTTTGACCCGGGCCCGACAACCAGCTTGCATCAACATGGGCGGCAAGACCCGAAAGCTTGTAGCGGGCGGATTTGATTCGGGCGCGATCTTTATACCGAACATTGGATCGAATTTGCAGCAATGGATCCAAATTGGGCAATTTACTACTTGTGTCAGGCTGAGGCTTTTGATCGACCTGAACAAACTTCAGCTTCAACGCCCCCAGCGCGGACTCCATGCGGCAAGGCACCTGGGTCGAATCCAGCTCGACGAGCATAAACATACCCGGCATGGCGTCAATAGTATGGTAAGCACTCACAGATCCGCACTTTTCTTCGGGATTCGAAATCAACTTCAATTGGTTGTTGACATACGATGCGGTCTGGGAAGAATAGCTTCGAAAGTTATGGTGGCGTTCCTGAGCTTGAGATAAATTTTTGAGCACAAAACGATAGGGCATTTGGGCGCCCACCGCACCGGGCTCGTATTTCACCCTGGTAATCTCCGGTCCCCGCAAGGTAATCATTTCTTCTCCGAGACGCCCCGCTTCCACCACGCGTTTATCGCCTCCGGTTTGCTGCTCGATCTGTCGATAGCGCAACAACTCACCCTGCTCGGATTCCAAGGCCATTCCGGTCGAACGAATCTCCATGCGGTGCTCGGCCCGTTCGACCACCACCTGCTCGTCGGTAAGCACCACTCGTCTCCATCCACGCGGGGTAGCATGCCGCTTGATGGTCAAATGCATGGAACCAGCGGTTTCGTCCTGCACATTGATGGCATACCAACGCTCAAGCTCCAATTCACCCAATCCCCTCGGAAAAGGTTCCAACAACTTCAAAAGGTTTCGATGCGAAGAAGCCGTCTCGTCTTGCCTGGACCCTTGGTTTTCAAGACATGCCATCCAGAAAAATGCAAATACCAATCCCATTGATTTCATGAGCGCCAACCGACCCAGCCCGACTTTCATATTTTTGCCTCCATTTGTCCTCCATATCCTACAACACCCTATACCATACAACCACCTGCCGCGATATCCAAACCGTCATCTCGAACCGTCTCAGGCCCTTGACAACCGGCTTGATCGTCCACAAATTTCTAACGTGAGTTGGTAAAGCCGACTTTGAAAGGAGGGACGGTCATGGAACTTACACTATGGAGGCCATTTAGAGCATTGTCGCGGCGCAGCAGCGATGTACCCGATCTTTTCGAGAGTTTTTTCGACGCAGGGTTGTTCAACCGACGTCCATCCGAGCTCGTGCCGGCACTGGATTTTGCCGAAAGCAAGGACGATTATACCCTCAACATCGAGCTACCCGGAGTGGATAAAGACGATGTATCCATCACCTTGAAAGATGGATATCTGGTAGTACACGGAGAAAAGAAAAGCAACCAGCAGGAAGAATCCGATCTCTGCTACTGCTCGGAGCGTTACTATGGTAAATTCGAAAGATCCGTACGTTTACCTGACGCTATCGACACACAGAAGGTAAGCGCTCATTTCGACAAGGGAGTGCTGAAAGTAACTTTGCCGAAAACCGAGAAAGCCAAACCCAAAGAGATTAAAATCAAAGCTGCATGAACGACGAGGTAGACCGCGTATTCGGTACCGATGAGGGCGGTGGTGAAACCCTGCCCTCATTTTTTATCCCAATCATTCTGATTCGAAACAATCCCGCAGAAAGACTGTATAGATTTTTGTATCTTGCAAAACCCTTGTATCCCAAGCAAAGCTCATGATTGCATAGCGGCTTTGACAAACTCACTGAACAAAGGATGGGCATGCAACGGGCTCGACTGGAATTCGGGATGGAACTGGCAGGCTACGAACCAGGGATGATCGGCAAGCTCCACCACTTCTACCAAGCGTCCATCAGGTGATAGGCCGCTGAAACGCATACCGTGTTTGAACATCTGCTCTTTGTAGGCGTTGTTGAACTCAAACCGATGACGGTGTCTTTCGGTGACCGATTTGACACCATATATGGCATGCACTTTACTGCCCTCGGTAAGCCGACAGGGATAGGCTCCCAGACGCATGGTTCCGCCTTTGTTCTGTATGGATTTTTGTTCTTCCATCAGGTGTATGACCGGATAAGCCGTATTTTCGTCAAATTCGATGCTGTTGGCACCTTGCAGATTACAAACCGATCGAGCAAACTCCATCACCGCGCATTGCATACCCAAACAAATCCCGAAAAACGGTATCCTATGTTCTCGAGCAAATGTTACGGCTTGAATTTTTCCTTCGATGCCGCGATATCCAAAACCACCCGGCACCAATATCCCGGCCGCACCTTGAAGCCTGGATTCGGCTCCTTTTTCTTCGATCTCTTCCGATTCGACCATGCGTACACACACACGCACATTGTTGGCGATGCCGCCATGCGTAAGCGCTTCATAGATGCTTTTGTAGGAGTCCTTCAGGCTGATGTATTTACCTACCACCGCGATCTCGACTTCCCCGTTCTTCGGGTGTATGAGTCGATCCAACATTCTTTTCCAATCATCCACACACAATGCCTGTACATGCATGCCCAACATCTCCAACATGTAGACATCCACATCCTGCTCAGCCAGCATTATCGGAACTTCATATATCGAGTGGGCAACGTCCAATTCTTCGAAAACCAGCTCTTTGTCCACATTGCAAAACAATGCCAGTTTTTCGCGATGCTCCGCTCCCAGCGGCTTTTCACAACGACAGATAAGAATATCCGGGATGATTCCGATATTGCGAAGAATTCCCACCGATTGTTGCGAAGGTTTGGTCTTCAACTCTCCCGCCGCCCGGATGAACGGCACCAAGGTAATGTGGACGAACAGGGTATTTTGTTTGCCCACATCCTGCCGATACTGACGTATGGCTTCGAGAAACGGTAAAGACTCGATATCGCCCGCGGTTCCACCGATTTCGGTGATAGCGATGTCCACATCATCTCCATCCAATGATCGGATGGATTTCTTTATCTCGTCGGTTACATGCGGGATCACTTGCACCGTCTCTCCCAAGTATTCCCCCCGCCGCTCTCTTGCAATGACCGTGCTGTAGATCCGTCCGGTGGTATAATTGCTGTTCTGGGTGCACATGGTGCCTGAAAATCTTTCATAGTGACCCAGATCGAGATCGGTCTCGGCGCCATCCTGGGTGACATATACTTCCCCATGCTGGTACGGCGACATGGTACCGGGATCGACATTGAGATAGGGATCCAACTTTTGAAGCCGAACCCTGTATCCACGCCGTGTCAACAACAGCGCCATGGACGCCGCCGTCAATCCCTTGCCTAGCGACGAAACCACGCCTCCGGTTACAAACACGTGTTTTGTCATAACAACACTCCCTTCTTCCTACCACGAAAAAGATCGAGCCTGCCGGCTACCGTCTCAAAACTTTGTTTTCTGAAAGCCCGGAAACTGTAACCCGTTGCATTGGTTAAACTTAATACCCGATCTCCATAGCCAGTCGTATTTGTATGCGATAGATACTCTCTAACAATTAGCGGTTTTGATCTTCACAAACGTTGGTTTCCATAATCTTTTTGTTTTCCATACCGGAAACATTCACGGGATACTCTCCACAGAAACAGGCCGAGCAGAAATCGCCCGGTTCGGCAAACGGCGAAAGTAGACCCTCGACACTCAAGTAACCCAGGCTGTCGGCTTCGAGATATCGACATACGTTATCGATGTCTTTCGATGCCGCGATGAGCTCTTCTCTGGTAGGAAAATCAATGCCAAAATAGCAAGGATATCTGGTGGGTGGAGACGCAATACGCACATGAATCTCCTTGGCTCCCGCCCTTCTTAGGCTTCTTACTCTTCTTCTCGCAGTCGTACCCCTGACGATCGAGTCATCCACGACAACCACGCGCTGATTACGCACGACCTCTTCGAGCACGGCCAGCTTCATGTCCACACCTTCGACCCGATCTTCGATTTCCGGCATGATGAAAGTACGACCCACGTAATGATTTCGAATAAACCCGAAATTCAAGGGGATGGTGCTCTCCTTCGAAAATCCCAGCGCGGATGAATTGCCGCTGTCGGGCACCGATATCACCATATCGGCTTCAACAGGCTCTTCCTGCGCCAAAATCTCCCCGTAACGCATACGTACCAAATGCACATTGTGGCCGAAAACAACGCTATCCGGCCTGGCGAAATACACCATTTCAAACACACACTGAGAAAGTCTGCCATGACGGCAATCTGCAAACGACGAGCTTTGAAATCCTTCATCACCCACCGTCGCCAACTCCCCGGGTGCAACATCCCGCACATACTCGGCGCCCACCTGGTTCAAAGCGCAGGTCTCGGATGCAAATACCCAGCAATCCCCGATCTTACCAATGGACAACGGCCTGAATCCTCCGGGGTCCCTGGCAGCCATCAACTTGTCTTTGGTCATGATTAAAAACGAGAAAGCGCCTTCCAGCTCACTCAATGCCCGCTCCACCCGCCGGGGGCGCGAGCGGTACATTGGATCGGCAAGCAAGTGCACCAAAACCTCGCTGTCTGTGCTGGTTTGAAAAATCGCTCCCGAGTTTTGGTACATGCGGCGAAGAGCTCGGGCGTTGACCAAGTTGCCGTTGTGCGCCACGGCCCATATCCCATCCGTACACTCCACCACCAAGGGTTGGACATTCTGTATTCGGGAGCTGCCGGTCGTTGAGTAACGCACATGACCGATTCCCAGATGACCCTGTAAAGTTTGCCAGTTTTTTTTGGCAAACACTTCGGAAACCAGGCCTAAACCTTTGGATGAGCGTACTTTTTCACCATCGGCGGTCACGATCCCGGCCGCTTCCTGGCCTCTGTGCTGCAATGAAAATATGCCTTGGTAGATAAGCGCTGACGACTGCTGGTGTCCGAAAACACCAAACAAACCACAAGCTTCTTTGGGATGATCGGGTAGCATTGGAGATGTTTATTCGAAACCCGTCTGCATTTCAAGCCCAAAAAAACCGTACTCACATAATCCTATGTTTTTGTTTTACAATTTCAATAGCTTTTTCATAATCACCTTTTTCAATCCAATGGATGGCCACCCCTTTTCTTTCCATACGTCGAAACCAGGTATCCTGTCTCTTTGCGAAAGCACAAATGGCGCTGGTGAGCTTTTGGATCAAATCGTTCTGGTTGCTTATTTTTCCCTGCAACCGATCGGCCACATACCGGTATTCGAGTCCCAAGCTCCTGAGGCGGCTCCAAGGTACCCCCTGTGAGACCAAGCGCTCTACCTCTTCAATCAAGCCTGACTTGATTCTTTGTAGAAGCCGCAGGCGGATTCTCTGCCTCAGATCATCCCTGGTCCAGCGTACTCCCAGCACCAGTGTGTCGGGCATTGGATGGCTCGAGCGTGCATTTCGGCCACTTTGAACAGCGATTTCCACGGCCCGGATCAAACGATTTCTATCCTCAATATCGGTTGTATTGTGAAGGTTTCCGCGGAGCATCCTGAGTTTCGCCGCCAACCGTTCATTGGTCATTGCCTCCAGATCGGACCTCAGCTTGGGATTTACCGGCACGGGCTTGAGGCTATAACCCAATATCACGGATTCGAGGTAAAGCCCGCTTCCACCCACCATGACCGGAACAACGCCCGCCCGCCACAGTCTGGATAGGATATCGAGACACATCCTTTGAAAATCGAACACACTGAACTCGACATCCAAATCCACCACGTCGATGAGATGGTAAAGAATTTTGCCGCCGTTAACGATATACTCATCCAGATCTTTTCCCGAGCCGATGTCCAAACCGCGGTAAACCTGGCGGGAATCCGCCGAAACGATCTCTCCCCCGACTCTGGCGGCCAGCCTTACCCCCAGTCTGGTTTTACCCGAAGCTGTGGGACCCAACACCACCAACATTTTTTCTTTCTTTTCCACAGCCTGGTTGTACCAAACCAAATCGATGCAAGACAAGTGATAAAACCACCCGGCAAACCCCATTTTTGTTTCCAGTTTTTGATAAATGCATTACAAGTAAGCATCAACGATGTGACAATCAGGCAATAAAGTATTTGACGCCGCACCCACACCTTGTTATCAGTCGGCGCGGTTGATACGACGATGGATGTTGACGGCGCGAACATCCGGGATGTTTGGCAACCTATGAAATCGAATGGGCACTTGCCCCGGCTTGGTTGCAAACCAGCGCAATGTTCGGGAGTTAAGTAATAATTGTTTTAAAAAAAATAGTTATGATCACACACAAGATAAAAATAGGCAGTTTGGGATACAAAAACCATCTCAATAACCCGGGAGCCGCATTTTGGTGCAGAAAGCTCTTTCCATATTAAAATTTCTTTTGGCGTTGTACCTGTTTTTCCTGTGTATCGAGCTCATGGGCGGCTCATTTAAACTCATCGGCAAGGAAACCGCCATCGAGCTTTTACAAGTGACCTCCAACCCCATGGTAGGTTTGCTCATCGGCATACTGGCTACCAGTATCGTGCAAAGCTCTTCCTCCACCACCTCCATCGTGGTGGGAATGGTCGCGGCCGGCACTCTAACTATTCCGCAAGCCATACCCATCGTCATGGGCGCCAACATCGGTACTACCATTACCAACACCATCGTGTCGGTGGGCCACATGCGTTTGAGAAGAGAGTTTGAGCTGGCTTTTTCCGGAGCCACGGTACACGATTTTTTCAACCTATGCGCGGTCGTGGTCTTTTTGCCTCTGGAGATACTCTTTCATCCCATTGAAATCCTTGCGACCACCGTCTCGAACCATCTGGTTGGTCTGGAGGGCGCCACCTTCCAAAGCCCCCTGAAAGCACTCGTCGCACCGGCCTCGAAAGCACTTCAATGGTTGGGCGCGCAGGTTATAGAGAACCAACAGATCTTGGGCATAACCATCGGTTTACTAAGTCTTTTGCTGTTGATTTTCGCCCTTTCTACCATGGTGAAAATCATGCGGGGCGCCGTCGCTCACAAGCTCGAGCTGATAGTCGACCGGTATTTGTTCACGAGCACCTTCCGAGCCTTGGTGATCGGCATACTGGTCACCGCAGTGGTACAGTCCAGCTCGGTGACCACCAGCCTGGTTGTACCGCTTTTGGGCACCGGGATCGTAAAAATCGATTCGGCCTTCCCATACATGGTAGGCGCCAACATCGGAACCACCATTACGGCCATATTGGCGTCATTGGTAACCGGTCATCCCTACGCTCTGACCATCGCCATATCGCACTTGATTTTCAACACATTTGCCGCCCTGGTCTTTCTTCCGCTCAAGCGCTTACCCATCCTTCTGTCGACTTGGCTCGGCAGCTTGGTCGGACAACATCGCTGGTTCGCCATCGTGTATGTCTTGTTGGCTTTTTTCATCACCCCGGGCATATTGATTTTGATATTTTGAACGGTTTTTGTCTCAGAACAAGGGTATTGCAATGGAAGCCCAAAAGGATTTAACATAAAATCGAGGTATTCGAGTGATTCTATCTTTTAAAACAGCCGCCTCTTGAGGAAGAAATGAAATCTCGAACGGTGAAGGAAGATCTCTCATGTTAAAGGAAATATTCTCTGCCTTTCGAACCCATGGATTTGCCCTGGACACCGAAACCAGAATCAGGGAAATGTTTCGATTGGCCGAAAAAAATTTTCACGCCAGCACGTCCGCTTTGTTGGAACAAAAAGAAGTAACGTATGATCTCTACGCCAAAGATCGGGAAATCAACTTGTTGGTTGTCGAGGTTCGAAAAAGAATCCTCCAGCATTTTTCGGTGACAACCTGTCAAAACATCGGGGGCGCACTGGTTTTTCTCAAAGTCATCAATGATATCGAAAGAACCGGGGATTATTCGAAAAATCTACTCGATCTGACCAAGCTCTTGTCCGGTCCCCTGCAGGATTCGATCTACACCCAAAGGCTATCGGCTTTGTGCCTGCAGGTAGGTTCGTTTTTCCCCCTGGCCCAAAAAGCCTTGTTTGACGGAAAAGAAGACGACGCCAACCAGGTATTGCACGGTCATCATCGAGTCAACCAGGAATGTGAAAAGATACTCGAAGAGCTCATGAAGGCCGAAAACCACATCGCCGCCCAGCAAGCCATCGCATTGGCGCTTACTGCAAGGTATTTCAAAAGGGTATCCAGCCACCTGAAAAACGTAGCCTCAGCCGCCATCAATCCCTTTCCCCACATCGGCTACATGCACATCGACAAAGAAGATCCATCCTGAAAACCTAATCCCCAAGATCCACGCGGTAAAAAACCATAAGAACCCATAGGTCATTTCGACAGCAATAGAATTACATATATTCATATTTCTTGAAAACAAGGCATAAAAAAGCTATATATTTGAGAACATAGGATATTTATAGATTACAGAACACAAACATCATCAATGGAGAAAAACCGTTTGCATTATGTTGGTGCGTAGAAATTGTAGAACAACTTATTCTGACAGAAGGATAGTGTTTGATGAGCAACAACCGCGAGACGATAAAAGCTAAAATTGAGTTCTGGGCATCGTTGACGGCGCTGGCGATTGCAGTGATTGGTCTGACAGATCAGGTGTTGCAGCAGATCTTTATAAATCAGGACAAACTCGATGTCCGGGAGGTACACGTCTTTCACCACGCTCCTTTCTGGGAGAATTTGGTGACCGAAATCGTGACACAGAAAGGCCTTGGTCAAAGCGTGCTTCCCGACATCAAGGTACCCAATCCTGCAATACCAACCCTTCCTGAAAACGAAAAGCCCCACGACCAAAATCTATTGGACCGATTCAGCATTCCTCTCCTCTTGGCACTTGCGGTAGTGGCGCTCTTGGTTTTTCTACAAAACCGAAGATCCGACCACAAAGCCCAACAAGCCGCCGCAGGCGACAAGTAATTGAAACCCGACAACCAATATGACATCCTCAACCGAGGATGGTTACAACAATAGGGAGCCAGAGAGGAGCAAGACAATATATGAGGCGACATGACAAAATAAAAATTGTACTCGTCAATATGATTCTATTTGGAGTTTTGTTTGGTTTGGTTACGGCGAACAAAAGGTTTATAAGGCCTCATGTCGATCCCGGCTCGTTCTTGGCTGTCTTATCAGGAAGCTTTCCAAATTTCATTGCGGCATATATCATCAGCATGTTTTTTGTCAATGGAGCTGTAACAATGCGGTTTCGCTACAGCCGCATGCTCGTATATACGAGTTCTATTTGTGTCTTTACAATGCTGACCGTTGAAGAATTGATGCCCATGTGGGGAGCCAGCACATGTTGCGATGCATATGATATCATTTCAAGCGGCTTCGGAGCTCTGCTCTCAATTTGCACGTATGAGATCATCAGAGCAAAACAGCAGAAGAAGAGCATAATATGTAGCTAAATAGGAGAAATGAATTATCGGACACAAAAAGATCAACATTGACAAATGGTTTTGTAGGGGCAGGGCTTGCCCCTGCCCTTTAGGGCAACCGCAAGGGTTGCCCCTACATAAAACCGAGAAATTTTTATTATGTGTCC
>JBFFBT010000038.1:0-26585 GCA_041560255.1 Myxococcota bacterium
GATCACCCTGTAGAATGGAATTGTCGGCGGGCAGCACCACCAAACCGGTTTGCAACTCCAAGGCATGCTGGCAAAACCCCGCCAGACCCGATCGGGTCAAATAATGCCACAGAAAGATCAATGGAACCCCCGCAAGCAACTCTTCGGCCTGCTTTTGCAACCAACTGAAGTTAGCCAAAGTACTTGCGGAAAGCAAGATAACCAACTCCCGGCCGAACGCCGATGCCAATCTCATCGCAACCCACAATGCGAGCGGAGAAAGCGCCGAGCCGTCATAAACCACCATAATCGGCTTGTTCATCCATTGGCCCGAATGTAAAAACAGCATACTGCCTTTCGCCTTTCGATAGGCAAATTTCGCGGGAGCACCCATACATATGTGCCGGGTCAAGGGTCGTCCCACTCTATGGGTTACGACCAAATCGGTATCTTGGGACGCATCGGCGATCTCCTGGGCGACATGGCCTCGCACTACCCGAAACGACCATTTTATATTTTCCCGCTCCGCCAAGCGTCTGAGTATGTTCTTGGCTTGGGTTGCCAAACTTCGAAGCTCCCGCTCGACGTCTACGGATTCGAACATCCCATCGGACGCTCCCGGAAGACTGACCTGTCTTACACACGGAAGCGCGGCCGAACGCAGCAGATCGAGATCCTCGATGAACACGCCGCACAACTCGGCGTCAAACACCTTGGCAAGTGATACCATACTTTCCACGGTCATACTCGTTTGGGTAGCCGCATCCATTGCGATGAGAATCCGCCGTATATCGGCTTCGAGAATCTTGGGGTTCATTCTTTTTCGCCTTGACTTTTCGACTTTCCAAAATTACGCGCTTGGCCCGCAAGCTTGATGAGTCGATCCTCGACCAACCGGTTTATCGAGCCCTTTGGGAAAATTCCGTTTGCATCGCGTCGTCCGGCGGGCAAACCGGTCAAGATCTCAATCCCCTGATCGATATGCTCGATGGGATAAATATGAAATTGTCCGGACTCGGCGGCTTGGACAACATCTTTTCGAAGCATCAAGTGCTTGATGTTGGATGCCGGGATGAGAACCCCCTGGGATCCCGTCAATCCCTTGATCCGGCAGGCATCGAAGAAACCTTCAATTTTTTGATTGACCCCTCCGATGGCTTGCACTTTTCCATATTGATTGACGGACCCGGTAACCGCCAATGATTGCTTGATGGGAACCTCGGCAATCGATGAAAGCAATGCATACAATTCGGTCGATGAGGCGCTATCCCCGTCGACACCCGAATAGGATTGCTCGAAGACCAGGCTGGCCGACAATGAAAGCGGTCGGTCTTGGCAATAGCGGGCCCCCAAGAAAGAGGCCAATATCAACACGCCCTTCGAGTGGGTGGGTCCACCCAAATCGACTTCCCGTTCGATATCCAAAACCTCGCCTTTCCCCAATCTTATCCTGGCGGTGATCCGGTTCGGCCGTCCGAACGCAAACCTGCCGATCTGAATGACGGACAAACCATTGATCTGACCGATCTGTTCGCCTTCGGTGTCAATCAAAATGGTATTGCGTTGAATCTCTTCCATGGTCCTTTCACGCCATCGATCGGATCGGTGGATGCGCGCCTCCACCGCCCTTTCCACATCCTCCGCCTTGATGACCGGGTTGCCGTTTTCGATCGACCAATAATCTGCCTCCCGAAGTAGATCGAGCAGGTTGCTCATCTGGGTGGAAAGTTTTTCAGAGTCCTCGGCAAGCCGAGCGCCTTGCTCGATGATCCGAGCGACCGCGCCCCGGTCGAAGGGCCTGAGCCCTTCTTTCGAGGCCATGGAAGCAATCAGGCGGGCGAACAGCATATCGGTCCTAGGAGTCCTGGCAATCCGATCGTCGAAGTCCACCGGCACCTTGAACAACTCCTCGAAGTCTGGATCCTGGGCGGACAAAAGATAATACAACATCCGATCGCCGACCAGAACAACTTTTACGTTCAGATCGATGGGTTGGGGCTCGAGCGATACCGTGCTGACCATGCTCAACATCTGGCCGAGTGACTCGATCCGAATCTCCTGTGATTGCAGGGTTCTTTTTAGTTCTTCCCAAGCAAAGGGAGAAAGCAAGAGCTTCCTGGCATCCAATATCAAATAACCGCCGTTGGCTCGATGAAACGCGCCCGAGCGCACCAACATGAAATCGGTCATCAGGGTGCCGAACTGCGCCAGGTGTTCGATCCGACCCATGATGTTTTGCACCGAAGGTTGATCTTCATACACAATCGGAGCCGTTTTCACCTGGCTGTTGTCGACGATGACATTGACCCGATACCGCCGAAGAGGCGTAGCCGTAAGCGCAGACGTCATGGCTCGAAAAGCACCCTCGCCCTCCTTGTTTTCCTTCGGGTCCCGCAACAAAAACTCCTCGTAATGTTCGATGATTTCTTTTTCCACATCATCCAAATGGGTTATCACCGCTTCGAGTCCGGTGTAGCGCTGCCGAAGCTCGGAAAGCAGGTGTCCGACTGCAAATGATGTCACCTCGCGGTTGAGCTTTTGGATTTTCTCGCGTTGCTCGCTCTCCCATTTGGGCGCGAGTGAGAGCGCTTCCTGCAGGCTTTTTTGCAGGGTATTGATGTCTTCTTGAATCCGGGATTTTTCTTCTTCCGGCAGCTTTTCGAAATCCTCCGGTTTGATGACTTCTCCATCTTTTGTGGGAGCCAAAGCCATACCGGCCGGGGTACGTATCGGAGTAATATGTTTTTCCTTGGCCCGTTTCTGAATCTCGCCGAAAACCGCTTCCTGTCGTTCTTTGATCACGTTTTCGATCATATGCTTGCGATTTCGGTAGTCGTCACTTTCAAAAGCCGATGGAATGCCGACTTTGAGCTCTTCCAACAGCTTATCCATGTCTCTGGCAAACTGGGAGGCCCTACCCGGGGGCATTTTGACGGCCTTGGGCTTGTGGGGTTGCTCGAAATTGTTGACGTAACACCAATCCGGCGGAGCTTGTTCGTCGGCGGCTTTCTTCTCCAAGATCTTTTTGATGATGGAATGTTTTCCGGTTCCTGGTGGGCCGTAGGCAAAAAGATGGTACCCTTTTCTGCGTATTCCGATGCCGAACTCAATGGCCCGCATGGCTCTGGCTTGACCCAAAACCTCATCGAGGGGTTCGAGCTCGGCCGTGGTGTCGAAAACCAGGTCGTCGGTATTGCAGCGTTTGCATAGTTGCTCAGCAAGTAAGGGTTGTACTCTTTCCATTCTGATCACCTCTCTTACTTATGAAATGTATCGACAAAGCAATAACGATTCAACCATCCCGGCCAAATCCAGCATCATGATTTTGACCGAGCTTCCTGCCGGTACGGCCGATCAAAGCGCCGAAATGGATTCTCCCCGTTGACTATCATGGAAGAAAATGTAGGCAGCATAAATGCGGCTTTCTGAATTTTTGAATTGTAGTAATAACAAGTTGGTTCGATTGGTTTCACACGGGCTTCGTCGAAAAAATCACCCGGGTTGCGGTCCATGGAAGCATAACACCACGTCCACTGACCGATCGGATAGGTCGGAATGGTGGCGCAATACGCGTTTACCTGAGAAAATGATGATTTCAACTCACGGTAAATACGCTGCACTGATTTTGGATCTGCATAGGGAGACTCGGTCTGAGCAACCAGGACGCCTCCGGGCTTCAGAATCCGCTTGACGGAGTCATAGAAATCCCTCACAAATAAGCCCAAAGCGGGGCCGATCGGATCGGTGCTGTCCACCATAACCAGATCGAAGCGATCTTCGGTTTGCTTCACATACTCGATGCCGTCCTCAAAAACCGTCACGGCGCGATCATCCTCGAGAACCGGTCGTACCCACGAAAACATAGCTTCACAGACCCGGGTCACCCGCTCGTCGATCTCGACCTGCACAACCCTGCGAACCGAGGGATGTTTCAACACTTCACGCATGGTACCGCAATCCCCACCTCCGATGATCAGCACCGACTCGGGATCGGGTATGCTCATCAATGGAACATGCGAAATCATTTCATGGTAAATGAACTCGTCACGCTCAGTCAACATCACCAAACCATCGATGACCAGAATACGGCCGAAAAAGGTGGTATCATACACAGCAATTTCCTGGTACGCGGAGGTCTCTTTATGTAGGGTTTCACGTACATAAAAACCTATCCTGAAAGCTTTGAACGTCTCTTCATAAAACCACTTTCCCTCGAAAAAGCCCTCATCCTGCGGGGTGGCGTTGTAATCCTGACTGGCATTGATGAGATTCTTCCTATCCATTTTTACCTCCACTGCACGTATAAAACAACTCTCTCGCCGCTACTTGTATGTGAAGCCGATCAAGAATGCAAGTCCGTCCGGTCGATGTCTTTTATCTTACTGCAAATCTTTTTTGGGTCAGGGGACCACGGATAAGAAGGATAGACATATATTGCAAACAAGCCGGGATTATCCCACGGTAAACATCTGCGTACGATACCTACCCGGGAACCCGGTGTTCATGACTCGACGTGTAAGTTTCACACCGAGAGCCGGCTAGTATGTTGCAAGATATCGATCTACTTCCCACTGATGCACCAAGCCGATGTATTCCTGCCACTCGGCGCGTTTGGCTTCGACAAATTGCTTGAATATGTGCTCTCCCAAAACTTCTTTGATGAATCGGCTTTTGGACAACAAATCAACGGCTTCACCCAGATCTCCAGGCAAAGAGTCGATGCGCAGCCTGCGCCGTTCACGGTGGCTCATGGTAAAGATGTTTTTGTTGACCGGGGGACCCGGATCCAACTCATTTTCAATTCCGTCCAAACCCGCCGCCAACATGACCGCCATGGCCAAATAAGGATTGCAGGATGGATCGGGCATGCGCAACTCGACCCGAGTGCCGGATCCTCTTCGGGCAGGCACACGCGCCAATGGGCTTCGGTTACGTTCCGACCAAGCTATATGGGTGGGAGCTTCATATCCCGGGACCAATCTTTTATAGCTGTTTACCAATGGATTGGTCACGGCGCAAAACTCCCGGGCATGACGCAGCAACCCGGCGATATACCCACGAGCTATCCTGGAAAGGCCGCTTTGATCGTCCGGATCATAGAAAACATTGACACCATCCTTAAACAAAGACTGATGCACATGCATACCGCTCCCATTGATGCCAAAGACTGGTTTGGGCATGAAGGTCGCGTGCAAGGAAAAATCCAAAGCCACCTTCCTGACCACAAAACGGAAGGTCGCAATTGCATCCGCCGTCTCGAGCGCCGGACGATGTCTGAAATCGATCTCGTGTTGCGCCGGGGCCACCTCGTGGTGCGCGGCCTCGACTGCAAATCCGATCGCGCTCAACACATTCACAATTGCCCGGCGGGCTTCTTCTCCCCGGTCCACCGGAGTCAAATCGAAATATCCGCCCCGGTCGTGTGACAGATTGGTCGGCTCCTCACTGGCCGAACGCCGAAACAAGAAAAACTCCGGCTCCGAGCCTGCCTGCATCACATAACCCAGCTCTCGCGCCTTGTTGCATACCTTTTTGAGTCTCAGCCGGGGGCAGCCTTCAAAAGGCGTCCCATCCGGATTGTAGATATCGCATATCAGTCGGGCCACATTGCCGGCTTTTTCTTCAAAAGGGTACATGACATACGTATCGAGATCCGGCAGAAGCAACATGTCGGACTCTTCGATACGCGCAAACCCCTCAACCGACGAACCATCAAACATGATTTGCCCGTCCAGTGCCTTTTCAAATTCGGTTTCAGGCACTTCCACATTCTTGTTCGACCCCATGATGTCGGTAAATTGCAGGCGCAAAAAACGTACTCGATCTTTTTTGAGCCTATTGAGCAGCTCTTCTTTGGTAACTTTTACCATCCGTTTCTCCATATTTGCAAAACATGCAAATTATTAGTGTCAATTTGCATTATTCGCATGATTTTAATCTTCTGTCAAACTAAATATTGACAAAAACGTATTCTGATATATATATGTTTTACCAAACCAAGGAGGTCGAACCATGACAGTCAAAAGAAACCAACCAGTGCGCGGACTTGAAGGGGTTGTAGCCGGCGATACCTCAATCAGTTACGTCGATGGACAAAATGGAAAGCTGTACTACCGGGGATATGATATCGACGAATTGGCCGGAAAGATCAGTTACGAAGAGGCCGTTCATCTACTATGGGAGGGAAACCTACCGGATACCGAACAACTTGAAGAGCTGCGATCCGAGTTGGTAGGCAACATGTACCTGCCGAGTCAGGTCATTGAGATGATGCAGTTGATGCCTCCCAATGCAAACCCCATGGTGGCGCTTCGCACGACCATCTCGGCCCTCGGTCTTTACGATCCGGATGGAGGTAAAAACAGCGAATCGGCCAATCTGCGCAAAGCCAAGCGGATATTGGCCCAGAGTGCAAACATCATCGCGACATTATTCAGGATCCGCAATGGACAACCCATACTGAGCGCCGACAAGGCCATGGGTTTTGCTGAAAACTTTCTCTATATGTTTTATGGACGCCAACCCACCAAAACAGAACGAGATGCTTTTGACACAGTCTTGGTCCTGCATGCCGATCATGGATTTGCGGCCTCTACCTTCGCTGCAAGGGTAACCGTAAGTACTTTGGCGGGCATGCATTCGGCCGTGGCTTCAGCTTTGGCAAGCCTCAAAGGGCCTTTACACGGAGGGGCCAACCGAGCGGTGATGGAAATGCTCGAAGAGATCCAAAAACCGGCCCGGGTCGAAGCCTACATTGAAGGCATGCTGGAAAACAAAAAGCGCATCATGGGTTTCGGCCACCGGGTGTACAAAACCGAAGATCCCCGGTCCAAACACTTGAAAAAATACTCCGAAAAACTTTGCAGCCGAAACAATTGCTCTCAGCTGGTTCAAATTTCTCATGACATTGAAAAAATGGTCTTCGAGAAAAAGGGTATCAATCCCAATGTGGATTTTTACTCAGCCACCGTACAACACGCCCTCGGCATCCCCAAAGAGTACTATACCTGCATATTCTCATTGGCCCGCACGGCCGGTTGGATAGCCCATATCATGGAGCAATTTCGCGACAATCGGCTCATCCGACCGAGATCCAACTATTTGGGAGGTTTTGATCGTAAATTCCAACTGATCGAGAAACGGATTGCAAAACCGGCAGAAAACAATGGTTGAACTTCGGCCATACTTTATTTGCCTACCTCGATAATCGAGAATACCCATGAATCTATGGATGTTTCCGGTATTTTCGGCTTTGGGTCTGGCAGCGGGATTCCTCAATGTCATGGCGGGGGGCGGATCTTTGATTACCATGCCGGTGATGATCTTCATGGGCATCCCACCTGCAACCGCAAACGGCACCAACCGCGTCGCGCTTCTCATCCAAAATATCACCGCAGTAGGAGGGTTTCGGCAAAAAGGGTATTTCGATCTCAAGCTCAGCGCCAAGCTGGCGGTCTGCACACTGCCCGGATCGATTCTTGGAGCGATAGCCGCAGTGAAAATCGATCCGGCCTGGTTCAACCGCATACTGGCGGTCATCATGGTGGGAGTTTTGGTTACAACGCTTCGGAAAAAATCGCAAAAACCCGCCGGTGATCCTGATGCCGTGACCCAAAAACAACTCCTCTTTTCCTATCTCGGGATGATATTCGTTGGATTTTACGGTGGATTTATCCAAGCCGGGGTCGGTTTTATCATCATGGCCGTGCTGCACTCAGCCCTGAAACTGAACCTGGTCAGGGTCAACATGCACAAGGTCTTTATCGTCGGCGTCTACATGATCCCATCCTTGCTCGTATTTGCAGTCCTCGATCGGGTATTATGGCTGCCCGGACTGGCCCTGGCGCTGGGCACCGCAATGGGTGCGATCTTGGCCACCCGCCTGCAGGTAAAAAAAGGCGAAGGACCTATCCGGGTGGTTTTCTCGCTCGCCATCGTCGCCATGGCTGTCAAGTTGGCCCTTTTCTGATCAACCCGCATCAAAACGGTATTTTTAGTACCAATAAAGTCGCTGTGGTGGTATGCTTGTCGGCGTTGCCTTTCCATGGAGAGGAGACGATGATGTATGTATATGGACGATTGTTTTTCACTGTGCCTTCTTTTATTGTATGTATAGCCTTTTACTCCTGTTCATCAAACCAAGATGGCTATCCCCCTTTATGCGATGTAGGCCAGACAGCCGACAATGGTTGCTCTTTGTGTACGTGCGTAGCAGGACGATGGGATTGTCCCCAGAAAACCTGCAACACCCTGACCCGGAAAGCCGGTTTCATCGAAATCGAACCGATTGTGTTCAGCCTGACTATCGATGATGTAAAAAAAACCTTCACATCATCAACCGCCCGCCTTTGGTATGCCTTTCAACCTGCCGCCGAAGCACCTCAAGATAAACCTTTGGTGGTTTTCTACAATGGTGGACCGGGTAGCTCTACCAGCGCCATCTTGTTTGGATACAATACAGCCGGCAAAACCCTAGACCCAAACTTCAATGGAGGTCAAAACATAGGCCAAAACCCCCATGCTTGGACCGAGCTGGCCAATTTGTTGTATATCGACGCTCGGGACACCGGATTTTCTTATAATCTCATGGAGCATCCCGAGAATTCCGCCGGGCGGCAGGCAGAATTCAGCATCAAAAATTTCAACAGTATGTTTGATGGAGCCGATATCGTTCGAGTCATTTTGCGTTTTTTAGCCATGCACAAGAGCATTCAAAAAAATCCCGTCGTTCTGGTGGGTGAAAGCTACGCAGGCATTCGCAATACGGCCGCGCTGCATTTGCTTTTGCATTACAAAAACTATGCCCAGGAAAATTCATTCTACCGAGACGTAGCCTTGGCAGATGAAATCCAGTCCCATTTCGATGAAGTATTTCCAAACTACAAAAACCAAATCGTGCCTGCTCATATCGTGGCACAGCAGTTCGGCCGCCAGGTCATGTTGCAAGCCTTGATCAGTGGTAGATACCAACTCGATACCAGAAAAGAGATTTTCGAAAGTGCTGATTCTCCCTTGTATGATTTGGCGGAGCAAACCAATTCTACCTTTGTTCCCTGTCATCAAAAAACCGGTGATTGCCACCCGCTTCAAAACGCATATGCCTTCATACGCAGCGTCGATCGTGATCCCTATAACATCAGCAAAAACGATGGATGGGTATACCAAAAGCTGGATGATGCTGTGGTTAAATTGAACCAGTTGAGCATAGTATCCGAGCATTTGGGCATCAATGTTACCACCGTGGATTGGCTCAACGCATCCCAACGCCGGTTTGTCGCCTACAGAGTTGGAGATCCAAGCCTATTGCCCCCCGAAAGCTACCTAAAGACCTACGATCAATCCATGGAATTGTCGGCTCGTTTCTTACGTTTCGATAGCCCGAAAGAAAATTACGATCCAAACCATGGAGATCTACATACCAGACTTGGTGTGCTTACCGAATGGGATCGATATTTCATGAGTCTCAACGATGATATCTACAACGCCTTTTATTCGGACCAAGCTTTTGACTTTCAAATCGACCCCTTCAATCCTCGATTCGGAAGGCTTTTTTTGCATAATCTGCTCTACGTCAAAACATTTGTGACCCAAAGCGCCTTTGATTACATACTCTACGCGCTCACCATTCCAAAAGCCTTGGGATTGCACACTAATCTCGTAAGCAAGTCCGAACATGATACTACTCCCAGGCCGGGGATAGAACGATCCGGCTGGATCCATGTGACCTACCTGCCGAATGTCTTTGATGATCAACCCGAACAATCGGTATTCACCATTCGTTTCCCTCATTACAGCCAAGCCGGCCATACCATCACGATAGATCAACCCGGTGAGTTATTGCAGGATGTGAAAGAATGGTTGTCGGACGACTGAACAATATCCGAATACAATCAGATCGCTCTGGGATATTATCTTCACAATTCTAAAGTTGCTTGCGTTTTTCTTACAAGATCTACTTGTGAAGCAAGATACCTACTCATGGCACATCGTATTCGCCGTTACCCAACGAAGACTTCAAACATGTAGACACTGGTATCCAATACATCCAACTATCAGAGAGTGTATGTCTGAAATGATTGGACAATTTGCTCATTCCCGCGCAGGCGGGAATCGAGGTCGACCGAGCACTAGATTCCTGATTTCGCAGGAATGACAGGCGTTTCCAGATGAGTGACCATATTATTTTGAACAAGAGTGATATGTAAACATAAATCATCAAAAAATTGGTTGTCGTTTTTGAGTCAGGCGGTCTTAACAAATATGAAGCGTTTTCAACAAAATCAGCATGAGCGCAACATGATGCGCAAAAGGAGGAAAAAGGATGGCTCGTATACGATCGATATGTGCAATGCTAGGTGTATTATGTATTGTAGGCTGTCAAGGACCTATGGGACCGACGGGGCCGACAGGACCAATGGGGCCCATGGGACCTGAAGGCCCTGAGGGACCTGCCGGCATCACCCTGATAAAGGAATATACCGGCACTATCCCGGAAGATGGGAATCATTCTATCGATGTACCTGAAATTTCAGGCAAAAGAGACACTACTTTCGTGATGGCCTATTGGGCTTTTTCATCCACTCCGACTGTATGGATGCCTATGTCGGACGGATGGATCGACGATATACAACTCTGTCACATATTTACTGTCTCATGGAGTTATGGAAATGTAGCCTTTTTTGGAATGAAGAAAGACGAACTCTACCTCATTCAGGTATTCGAGCATAACTGATCTCATACTATTCACTGCAAAGCTCCACCAATTTTTCACCCATCCCGTCGATGATATCAAAACAAAAGCAACAGCATGATCGCGCCCTAACCCGAGACAAATTACCGGTTGTCAAGACCGATTATCCGTGCTATTTTCGAGAAACAATTCATAAGAAAACTTACATCTTTCGGACATTGATCGACATGGCTTGTTGAAATGAACAAGGAGATTGCGTCATGACATCGAAAAAAACCTTTTTACCCGAGGAGTCCCTTCCAAAACAATGGTATAACCTAAACGCTGATTTTCCTGCTCCCATGCCTCCCCCATTGCACCCCGCGACCGGTAAACCACCCAACCCGGAGGATCTTGCGCCTGTTTTTCCCATGAACTTAATAGAACAAGAAATGACCACAGCAAGATGGGTCGACATTCCTCCGGAAGTCCTGGGAGTATATAAAATGTGGCGGCCCACACCCTTGTACCGGGCCGATGGATTGGAACGAGCGTTGGATTGCCCTGTAAAGATTTACTATAAAAATGAAGGCGTATCGCCCCCGGGCTCCCACAAGCCCAACACGGCCGTGGCCCAAGCGTATTACAACCACGCGTTTGGAGTCAAAAGGCTCACCACCGAAACCGGCGCCGGCCAATGGGGCTCGGCCCTGGCTTTTTCCTGCAGACAATTTGAGCTCGAATGCAAGGTATTTATGGTAAAAATTTCATACAATCAAAAACCATATCGGCGGCTCATGATGATGACATGGGGAGCCGACTGCGTGCCCTCTCCGACCGACACCACCGAAGCAGGCAGGAAAATCCTCGCCGCCGATCCAAACAGTCCCGGAAGTCTCGGTATCGCCATCTCCGAAGCCATCGAGCTGGCGGTCCAGCGCGAAGACACCCGGTACGCATTGGGATCGGTTCTCAACCATGTGATGCTGCATCAAACGGTGATCGGCCTCGAGACCAAAAAGCAACTCGAATTGGTGGGCGACTACCCCGACGTGGTGGTGGGTTGCGCCGGGGGCGGATCCAACTTTGCGGGTTTGGCCTTTCCTTTCTTGGCGGACAAAATATCCGGAAAATCCATACAGATCATCGCCGCAGAGCCTACCTCCTGTCCTACCATGACCCGGGGGCCTTATGCTTATGATTTCGGCGACACCAACCAAACCACACCGCTTTTGCCCATGCATACCCTGGGTCATGATTTCGTACCCGCTCCCATCCATGCAGGCGGGCTACGCTACCACGGCATGGCGCCCATGGTAAGTCATGCGATTAAATTGGGATTAATCGATCCGCAGGCTATCGATCAGATGGACACTTTCAAGGCAGGTATCGATTTCGCACGATACGAAGGCTTCATTTCGGCTCCCGAGACGAACCACGCCATCGCCGCCGTGATTCAGGCAGCCAAACAAGCCAAGGCCGAAGGCCGGGAGAAAACCATATTGTTCAACTGGTCCGGACATGGCTTGGTAGATCTGGGCGCCTACGAAGCCTATCTTTCCGGCAAACTCGAGCCGTACGAGCTACCCCAAAAAGAAATTCAAAGGGCCCTTGAAGCCATTGCGAAATTGCCCAAAATGGGTTAGGCAGATTGGTTATCATGCCTCATCGTATTTTCGATACGGTTGAGCTACGGTGTCCCAAGTTGGGATCCCGGGTTGATTTCGCATACTGCCGCTCGGTCATGCAACCACTGCCCTGTCCCAACGCAATCCGTTGCTATCATTCCAAGATACCGGTCGAAGCCTACTTTCGAGCGGCACTCGAGCCAAAAACGTTTGATATGATATTTCAAACACCTCAATCTCAAAAGCTGGATGAAATCATCGAAGCCATCATGCAAGCGAAAAATACATAATCCCAAATTTTTCCAAATCAATCCGGCATCGATATCCCATAAAAATACCCAGGACATAAAAAATCAATATCATCCAATAAAAACATCCCAACGCAAAAAATATTCGGCATATTGAAAAATATCCGACCATTCATAACAATCGATCGGATTTTTGCTCGTATTATATCTCAAAGCAGTTGAAATGCGTGATCTGTAGCATTCATATCAAAAAAACCAACCATGGAGCGAATAATTCACCTCCAAGAAATGTTAGAAAAATATGGCATTGCAGAATCATGCGCATCCTGTCGAATCGAGAAAGGAGGTAAAAAGGAATATCCGATATCTTATATTGAAATGAACGAATTGGGAGCAGCAATCAAAAAAAAGGAGGAGAGATGAAGTGTATCAAAAGGGTTGTTTTTATTGGTTTGGTGGGATTGTTGGGACTGGCTGTCTCGGTTTGCGGTCCGAGTCAGGATGTATCCAATTCGACCCATCACACCGAACCGGCGGTACTGGCGCTCATCGAAGTACCCGGGTCATTGAGCGAGGTCAATCTGCCCATCTACGCTCACTTGCAGGATGCGCAAGGTAAAGAATCCGTCTTGGTGGTTGCTCCGATCTCGAAATTGGAAAAAGCCGGTTATGTCTACTCGGTTCTCGAGACCAGTGTACGTAGCGCCAAAAACTACCTTGTCGCGACCGAACAACGTCCCGGTGCGGGTTTTGAAACCGGCTCGACTTTCAATCTGCTCTATAACAACGGCCCCACCATTGTGGCCAAGGCCGACCCCGAGCTGATCGATAGGCTGACCAAATCAGGGTACGAGCTCATGTGGCTCGACGAACCCATGGTCGTGACCGAGCCGTATTCCGTATCTATAAGCAACAAATACAACCCGACTGTAGCCGATATGGTGGACCAAATCACCGAAAACATGGTGTACGAATACACCGCCGGATTGACCGGTATTAAATCGGTGCCGATCGGCGGCTCCAATTACACCATCACTTCGCGTCTGACGGGCTCTACCTCACTGAGCAAAGCAACCCAATACTCGCACGAGCTCATGCAGTCGTTCGGATTGACGACCAGTTACCACGAATGGACTTCCGGAAGCCGCAAAGATCGCAATGTGGTCGGAGAGATACGAGGCACCAGCAAGCCTAATGAGATCGTTGTGATTGTTGGTCACTACGATGCCGTATCTTCGAGTCCCGGAGCCGATGACAATGGAACCGGTTCGACCACCGTATTGTCCGCCGCCGAGGTCATGAGCCGTTACAAGTTCGAACGCACCGTTAGATTTTTACTTGTCACGGGCGAGGAGCAAGGTCTATACGGCAGCGCGGCTTATGCCCGCAAATGCGCCGATGCCGGTGAGAAAATCATCGCGGTACATAACATGGATATGATCGGCTACAACACCGGAGCCAACGACGTGCGTATCGCCACCCGTCCAAGCAGCAACCCGGGATCGGAAGGCGACCGGGTTATCGCCGATACATTCGAAGATGTGGTCAAGCTCTACAGCCTGGATATGGTTGTAGAACGGCGCACCTCCACCGGAGGAGGCAGCGATCACACCTCTTTCTGGAATCGAGGATTTTCCGCCGTACACATGATGGAAAAAGAGTTCAACCCCTACTATCATACCGCGAACGACAAGCTGCAATACCTCGACATGCAGTACTTTACAACCAACGTAAAGGCCTCCATGGCAACAGTCGCACATCTTGCCGGTCCGGTGGGCTCCGAGCTGCCTGCACCGACCAACTTGGAAGCTGCATCGACTTCGAAAACCCAGATTGATCTCGGATGGCAGGATAACTCCCGGGAAGAAGAAGGATTCGAAATCGAGAGGCGAAAAGACTCCGATCCTTGGAGCCGACTGGCGACTACCGCAGCCGACACGATACACTACCGCGATGCCTCCGTATCGACCGGTACATATTGTTATCGTGCCAGGGCCTTCACAAAAGATCAAACATCCTCCTGGTCCAACGAAGCCTGCGTTACGATACACGATGGAGACACAGTGTTTTTTGACGATTTCGAAAGAGATCAAGGCTGGACGACCACGGGTGGCTCGGCTACGACGGGCCAATGGGAACGGGGCGCTCCCCAAGAGACGTCCTACGATGGAGTGATTTACCAATCAGCCGCCACGACCAGCGGACGCAACAACTTGGTGACCGGAGCGAACGCCGGCAGCAGCGTCGGCAGCCACGATGTCGACAGCGGGGATACGATCGTACGCTCACCGGACATCACCTTACCGGGACGTGGTACAATCACCCTGTCGTTGAGTTACTATCTGGCTCATTACAACAACGCCACCCCTGACGATTATCTGCGGGTCTCCGTCATGGGCACCAGATCCAAGACGGTGCTTGAAGTGCTGGGCGCCGACGCAACCATCCAGGAAGCTGCTTGGAAAACCCATACCGCAGATCTGTCGGAGTTTGCCGGTCTGACCATCTATCTGCAAATCGAAGCGGCCGACTCCGGTACGGCCAGCTTGATCGAAGCGGCCGTCGACGATGTATCGATCAGCGTCGAGGACGGCCCCCAACCGCCGGATGCACCGAGTCATCTTACCGCTACGGTCGATGAGTCCGGTATGATAGATTTGGTCTGGCGGGACAACTCGACCAACGAGGATTATTTTGAGCTCGAACGCAGCGTGAATTCCGGTCGCTGGGAGTTGCTCGCAAGTCCTCAAGCCGACGAGACCAGTTACAGTGACAACCGGTTGGAACCAGGCAGGTACTGCTACCGGATTCGTGCTGTAGTCCGAGGTGGAGTCAGCTCGGATTGGTCCAACGAGGAGTGCGGCAGCATACCCGGTGGAGCCGTGTTTAAAGACGATTTCGAGTCGGATCAGGGTTGGAGAATCATCAATGGTTCGGCGGTCACCGGCGCCTGGGAACGAGCCGATCCCGAGGAAACTTCGTACAGCAATGTAATCTATCAACTCGGGACCACCACCAGCGGAAGCTTCAATCTGGTCACCGGCGCCTCTGCCGGAAGCAGTGTGGGAAGCAACGACATTGACGATGGAGACACGAGCATCCGTTCGCCCGATATCGTTCTGCCACGTAAAAGCGGTTTGATGCTTTCGTTCCAGTATTACTTTGCACATTACTCCAACGCGACCGCAGAAGATTACTTGCGGGTGAAAGTCGTGGGAGAGACGACCGAGACCGTATTGGAAGTGCTGGGGACCGGCTCCAACCAGGAAGCAAGATTTCAAAGCTTTAGAGCCGGCCTGGACGCCTTTGCGGGCCAGACCGTGCACCTGCTGATCGAAGCAGCCGACGCGGGCAGCGCCAGCCTAGTCGAAGCCGCTATCGACGATGTGCTGATCCAGTAAACCATCCACCTTCGATCTACAACCACGACTTTCATCCATACAAGTTCCTCAACGAATCGACATTGTAGAGATTGATTTACATCCATCCGGCTGCGCACTACAATGCTAATCAAGAAAATCCTAGTCGGCATGCGCGCTGGAAGGACGATCTCCAATGACATCGACATCCCGAACAAGAAACCCTATTCTCTCTATCTGCCTTATGACAGTCTTTACATATTGTACCCCGGATGAGACCCAAGTATGCCTGGGATCACCCGAAGATCTCCAGGTGCCCTTGTATGAAAACAATCAAACCGGAGTCATCATACATTGGACCACCGAAGAAAACTGCATCACGGTTACGTATCATAGCGGGCTCGAAGAAAAACTCGTAATGATACAAGCCGCGCTGGACGCCTGGAATCAAATTTCCTGCAGTACATTGTGTTTTGGTATTCCCTCTCTCCAAAAAATCCCGTTCGACCCGAGCACGGCCGAAAGACACCTGCATCTGACTACCGACAAGCTTTCCGATAAAGACATCATCATCACAACCTCGCTCACCTATGACAACGACAATGGAAGATTGTTCAATGCAATCCTCGAAATCAATACCACCCACCTCCAAAATCTCACACCGGCGGATTTGACGCACCATATCGGTCTGGCCGTCCCTCTATCCGCGGTGACAGGCGATATAGACAGCATCATGGCCATACCCATACATGCATCCTTGAACAAACCCACATCAAATGATCAAAAATCAATCTGCAGGTTGTACGGCCAAGATCCCTACTGCCGGGACTGACCCACATCGCGCTCGGGTGAAATGTACCTGATAAAACCGTTTCAAACAGCCTGATTGCATGACTATTTTTTGTGTTGCAGTCAATTAAAACAATTCGGTATGATGGCTGCCAATGAACCACTCAGTTATAGTATAGTAGAGAGGGAGAACGACCATGAGATCAAATATTCTGATGTATGTCATACTATCCGGAACCATGTGCCTGAACGCCTGTGATCCCGAACTGCAAGGTAAATGCAACAGCAACGCCGAATGCATCGAGGGCTTCTTGTGTAATAAAGATAGCCAATGTATTGAGGTAGAGCAAAAAGAGATGCAAATTCTCAATACACAACTGGACGACGCAATTGTGGGTAGCAAGTATCTTTGTGAGCTGAAAATCAAAGGAGGGCTGCCTCCCTACACCTGGCAGATTACCAAGGGACCCGGTTGGCTCAAGGTCGAAGAAAATTCGCAGTCCGGCCTTTGGGAGCTTGTCGGAACTCCATTGGAATATCGCCTGGACGCAGCAACGGTGGAATTGCATGCAACCGATAGCTCACTAGGAGATGGACAGACCGAGATCCAAAAACTCTCCATCCGGATTCTGTATTGCAATCCAGACAAACAGGATCAACCCAACTGCTCGAGCCAGGGCACTTGTCAATCGGAAGGATTGTGTGTGTGTAATTTAGGCTATTCGAGCCATCAATGTGAGAAATGCCAAGAAGGCTATGAACGCAATTCCAAGCAGGAATGTGTAACCTTCGAATACAAATGCGACACAGCGGCGTGCGGCGCTGATATTTTGCGGCGAGAGTGTGTGGGCGACAAATGTGACATCAACTGGACATTGTATACAACCTGCCCTGATGATGCATTTTGTACCCAGAACGGAAACAAAGCCGGATGCTTCGACTGTGGAGATTCGGGTTGCAGCAACGGCTCCTGCAACACTTGTCCAGAGGGCAGCAAGCACAACTGCTGGTTGCCTCTAGATTCGGTTTGCAAACAAGGGACTATGACCTGCACGAACGGCAAGTGGGGTGAGTGTACTGATCTGAGTCCTTCTGAAGATAGATTCAATTGCGGACCAAACTGCGCTCCATGTAAAGAATGCAAAAAATGCGAAGTGGGTGTGTGCATCAACCAATCCAATCAAGAAGATCTTTACGACGATTGCAACCCACATGAAAACTGCGGTACGGGATTTTGCAATGGGGAAGGCGGATGTTATCTAGAACCAGCAGGAAAACAATGTACAAAGTATCCTGCATGTGGTGAATGTAGTGAGGATGGTATTTGTAAATCAACTAATCCGTATTCCTCATGCCATTGTGAAGGAAATTGTAACATTGTTGAATATTGTCCTAAAAGATGTGGATATAGCTATTGTTTCTTTCGACCAGAACCTCCACCACCAGTTACGATTTGCTTCGCAAAATACTGTAACGAAAACGGTAAATGGACAGGAGAATATGACTCTCTGGATCAATGTGAACAAGAACATTAACAACGAATCATTCACAAGACTTTTGTCCATAACTCCTAATTAAAACCAATAAAACTCGGAAATTCTAAAATAATTTCCTCTTGACATCATCCCGAATACCAAGTATTTTTGCGCTGCGGAGAGCAATATCCACAATATACCGTAGGATAGTGCGACTGTATCGATCATCACATGAACGGAGGAAAAGGATGCGGAAGAACTGCAAAAAATATGAAAAATCGGTTTTGTATGCAAGCATGTCTCTGGCTGCATGTCTTACTCTCATCGCTTGCGGTAGCCCTTATGATAGTCGCATGGTTGATCCCGACTCAGCAGGATCGCTCATCCAATCAGCATATACAACCGTCGGCCTCGCCGATATTGTTTGGGAAGAATGTCCTTTGATTACTTTCGGTACCGGCGAAGAAAGAGCCGATTGCGCGACTGTGCCTGTACCCGCCAGAAGAGACGTCGATACGGGAAAAGAAGTCAATCTTTGGATAAAGCGAAAGCTTCGCGAAGGCGCCGATAAACAAATCTGGGTATTGCAGGGCGGACCCGGCGGATCGGTAACCGCATCCGATTATGATATCCTGGAATTTGCCGAACGGGGCAATGCGGATGTGTATCTGTACGAGCATCGCGGCGTCGGTTTCTCCGATAGACTCACTTGTGAAAACGAAGCCGGCGAACTCTACGAAAGTCCCTTGTTGAATGATTTTGAAGCAGACAAGCAAACATATCAGGAATGCATCGACTCCCTGCAAACCCAATGGGGGGTGGAAGGGCTGAAAGGCTTCAACACGACCGAAGCAGCCATGGACGTAATCGAGCTCATCAAAGCCAACGCGGAATCCAATAAAAAAGTGTATCTTTTTGGTTTTTCATACGGCACCTACATCTCACACCGCATCATGCTGCTCAACCAAAAAGTCGATGAGCCCGCTCCTTTGGACGGCGTAATACTCGACGGAGTGCTCGAGCCGGTATTCCCCGATACATTCATCGGCTATGCCGTAGGATACGATCAAAACAACCATGACACCATGCTGAAGCTGATGGACGCATGCAGGCGGGACGCCAAATGCCACCAATACTTGGGGTTCGATCCTGCTTGGACCCTCAGCAACCTATGGGAGAAGCTGGATGCCGGTCATTGCAGCGAAATCACGGATGAGATTCACAAATACATCATGAAAAAAACTGGATCGTTTTCAACGCGTTGGCTATTGGGTTGGTCTGTTGGATTGACAACGTTACGTGGCGTCATCCCTGCAATGATTCACCGTCTCGATCGATGCAACGAAGGTGATATCAAAGCTTTGAAGTTCCTCATCGCTGGTTTCTTTTTTGATTCAAGAACGCCTGAACAAGTGAAGATCGATTGGGCGCCACTATTGTTCCGACACATCGTACACACCGAGCTTTGGAGACAACCCGATCCTATACCCAGAGACGACTATGAAGCATTTTACAAGTGGATCCTATCCGGGGGCTCCGGCGCCAGCCCGACCGAGACGCATTTTTTCGAGATGATGCCCAAATACACTCCTGAGCAAGATTTGGTTGGGCCCTTGGCGGACAACACAAACCCTATTCCCATGTTAATCATGGGCGGCACCATGGATCCGGCGACACCTTTTAGGATCGGGCAACGAATATTCAATCACTTCAACGCGGCCAACCAACATCGCGTCATCGTCGATCGAGCCGCCCATGGTGTTCTGAACGGTTCGCCCATTCCGGGAGCAGCCGATCCAAGAGACACCTGCGGTTGGAATCTCGTAGGTCAATTTTTGACCAAACCGGAAGGCCCTTTGGACACTTCCTGCAAAACCCAGATGTTGCCTTTCGATTTTACCGGCAGCCCCGGGCTGGCAGCGTCATTATTCAACAGCGGCGATATCTACGAAAACACCACCCCGCCTCCCATTCCTACTTGGGAGCATATGACTCCTCGGTTTGATTTCAGGAGCATTCGGGGTTCTTTCGGTTTTTAGTCGATTGGTAGGATGCATGCTTAGAACCGGGCGGCTCTCACCGCCCGGTTTTTTCTTGCATGCGCGAATTGTTTTTGTGTTTGCGGGATAATGCAGATATCTTGTATGCAAGATCGATATCGTCATCTAACCCGGAGGACTTGATATGGTCGAACCTGGAAGCGGTTTGCACCGGTTTCGCGGTATTGCGTTTGTCGGCAACTACTTGCCCAGAAAATGTGGTATCGCCACGTTTACCTTTGACTTGGCCGAGTCTTTGGCCCAACAGGCCGGCGCGGATCAACCCGTGATCGTTTGCGCCATGAACGATTTGCCCGAAGGATACGCGTATCCCGAGAGAGTCAAGTTTGAGGTAAGCCAAGACTATCCTCTGGACTACAACCGCTTGACCGATTTTCTCAATTTCAGCCGTATCGATGTGGTGAGTCTCCAACATGAATATGGGATTTTCGGCGGAGAGTCAGGCGCAAACATTTTAACCCTGCTTCGCGATCTACACAGACCTGTCGTGGTAACCTGCCATACGGTATTGAAAAACCCAAGCCCCGTTCAGAAAGAGGTTTTTGGCGAGTTGGCCCAGAGAGCCACCCGCTTGGTGGTCATGAGCCGCAAGGCGTTCGGGTTTCTCGAAGAGGTATATCAGGTGCCCCGGGAAAAAATCGTGCTCATCCCCCACGGCATCCACGACACCCCGTTTATTGATCCGAGCTTCTTCAAGGACAAGTTCGAGCTCGAAGGCCGAAAAGTCTTGCTTACTTTTGGTTTGTTGGGGCGCAACAAGGGTATCGAGTACATGATCGAAGCGCTGGCCGACATCGTGAAACATCATCCCAAAACCACCTACCTGGTTTTGGGGGCCACCCATCCTGCGGTGGTGCGCTACGAAGGCGAGTCGTACCGGCTAAGCCTGCAACGCCGGGTGCTCGAGCTGGGCCTCGAGAAACATGTATTATTTCATCCCCGTTTTGTCGACCAGGACGAGTTGCTCGAGTATTTGGGCGCTACCGATATTTTTGTCGCCCCATATCTCAATCTGGATCAAATCACCTCGGGCGCTTTATCCTACGCTATGGGCGCCGGCAAGGCGGTGGTTACCACCCCGTTTTGGCATGCCGAAGAAGTCGTGAGCGAAGAAAGAGGCATACTCGTGCCCGTGCAAGACGCAGCGTCGCTGGCGCACGAAATCAATAGATTGCTTTCAAACGAAGTGTTGCTCGGCGCCATGCGCAAGAAAGCCTATTTATACTGCCGCAATATGATCTGGCCCGCGGTCGCCCGCAGTTACCTCGGCTTGTTCAATGAAGTCCGCACCAAAGCACCCAAGACATTCCCCGTGGCTTCCTCCATGACCCGGCCCTTGTCGGCAGCCAATCTACCCGAACCCAAGCTGGATCATCTTCTTCGGCTCAGTGACGATACGGGTCTCGCGCACCATGCCTTTCACACCATACCGGATTGGAGCTTCGGGTACTATTTGGAGGACGCCGCATCGGGACTGGTCACTGCATCGAAATACTACAATACCTTTTCAGATCCCCAAGCGATGCACTTGGCCAAGATCTGCCTGGCACTCATCCGACTTCTTACCACCACCCATGGCGACAAACCATACCAACACCTGGACTACGCCAGACGCCCGCAAGGAGAAGCTTCGCCCATCGCCTTAGGAAAAGTCATTTGGGCGCTGGGTTATGTGGTGCATCAGGGACCCGATATTTTAGTGAAAGCCGCAAACGATCTTTTTTACTGGATGGTGTCTAATATGGAAATCACCCATCCCAGAACCTTGGCGTACGCGATCTTGGGATCTTGTGATTATTTGTCCCGATTCGGCGGCGCCACGGCTGTACGCCGATTTTTGACCAATTCGGCCGGACAACTGGATGAAATCTGTTCCCGGGCTGATTGGATCGATACCTGGCCCGGTGCCGACCCGGGTGTTGCGGTCCAAGCAATCGCCGTATATGCCCGTATCGAAAAATCCAAACGTTTGAAAGAAAAATCCCAGACCCTGGCAAACCACCTACTGGAGGCTTACAAACAAGGCACGGAATTTTTAAAAAATGGAGATAATCCAGACGAAGAAGAGCTTCCGATATCGGCCACGACGTTTATCGAGGCCATGGGAGCCATGTTCCACCTGGAAAACAATCGGGACTACCTCTTACCTATCCGTAAAGCAGTTGATTGGTACCTGGGAAAAAACCGAATCAATGCTTCCCTTTATGATTTTACCAGTGGTGGATGTCATGATGCGCTGACCGCCAGCGGTTTGAACGAAAATCAAGGCACCGAAGCCACCATATTCTATTTGCTTGCATTTTTGACACTTCATCGTTTGGCAAACGCAGACAGAAGCATGCACCCATAATTGAAGCGAACTGAAAGAAAAAAATTATCTCTTCTTACCATTGATTTACAAAGACAAATCTTTTTATACCGAAAATACTCTTGACCCGCCTTTCGCCCTCGGTTATTTTCGTAACACATGCTCCATTTTGAAGAAGCTTATCCAGAGCTGAGTGTACTCTTGGCCCTATCCGACAAAGAGACTGTCCGATTGTTGGGAGTCGTACTTGATGGTTTCGGCTACCAGCCGATCGAATGCCAGGACAGCGACGTTTTTTATGAAAAACTGTTGATTACAAAACCATTTGCCGCCCTGGTCGACATGCAGCTTGAACAATCCAAAGATCTGTGCAAAATGGTGACCGAACATGGGGGCATACAGTTGATTGTTTTGTTGCCGGAAAATGAATCGGATCCCAGCATGCAGATGGAAAACCTGCATGCCAATGCCTGGGCTTCATCCTGCGCCAGTCCGGAAACACTGCTGACCAACCTACGGAAACTCGTCAACCCAGAAAGAGAGTAACACGCTTTGCAAAACCCCAAAGATCTGACTTCCCGTTTCATGACCAAAGCCATGAGGGTACTTCCGACCAACACGATCTCTCGGGTTTTCGGGACACTTACTCGAACCAAAATGTCCAAGCATCTGATTGGATCGTATGCGAAATGGATGTCCATCAATACACAAGAAGCCGAAAAACCCATCGAGGCGTACCATACTCTGAATGCGTTCTTCACACGAAAACTCAAAGACGGCGCGCGACTGATAGACCCGCAACCCAATACGATAGTCTCCCCGGTTGACGCCCAAATATCGGCATTTGGCAAATGTGATCAGGATCGCCTGTATCAAATCAAGAGCTCGACATATAAACTTTTCGATCTGCTTCGGGATGGAAGCATGGCCGAGAGATTCGAGCAGGGAGATTTTATCACCCTCTATCTCAGTCCTCGGGACTACCATCGTATCCATGCCCCAATGGATATGGTAATCCATTCGATGGGATACATGCCCGGCAACCTGTTGCCGGTCAATCGACCGGCGGTAAGGTGGATTGCGGGCCTGTATACCCAAAATGAAAGGATCATGCTGTATGCCCGCACTCCGGCGGGCCAAATGGCTCTGGTGCTGGTGGGCGCTCATTGTGTGGGTTCGATCCGATTGAGCTTTGATCCTTTTGTTACCAATCAACCGGGCGTCGGTCCTAGAAAATTGAATTTTCATAGCCCCATCAAGGTCTCAAAAGGAGAGGAGATCGGAGTTTTCGAAATGGGCTCGACGGTTCTATTGCTGTTTTCCAAAAACCGTGTTCGCTTGGATATGCCCGATTTGGGTATGCACTTACGTATGGGAGAAAAAATCGGCACATTTCGAGCCCGAAAACCCGAAAAGCCTTCCAAGAAAAAAGAGGTAGAGAAAAAGGGAAAATCTACCCGCACATAGGAGGTATCATGATGGGCATAAGAAATACTCTATTTTGGCTGTCAGCCATGGGCCTCATGCTCGCTTCGGGGAATATAAAAGCTCAAATGTTTGACAACCAATACGATCGCTTCGGACCTCAGACCTCCGAGCGCTACGTACTGGCTCTCTCGGTTGGAGACGGGGCATATTTCAATTATCGCTGTGATGGTGGTTATACCTGCGAGACGGTAGTTGTGGCACCAATGGACTTCGAAGTGCTCTTGGGTTTTAAGGTATCCAAGTTTCTTTATCTCGACATGGCCGTAAACTGGTCGGTGGACTATAGCGACAACTATTACGATGAAATCACATACATCACCGGATTCAGGCCCGGACTGCGTTTCATGATTCCGTTGCCTTTTCACCGGTATGTATACCTGCGGGGAGCACTGCCTTTACAGTACACCCTGGATGAAGAAAACCAGTTCATCGTCGGACTTTTGTTCGGCATGGGGATGGAATGGCGTTTCGCAAACTTGGGATTTTTCGGCGAAGTGAACATATCGCCCTATTTTGTAGAGATCTATCCAGGTTACTACGTCATCCCCACGCAAGCCAGGGTTGGAGTGGCGTTCCACTTTTAGTGGGTTGATACAAAATTTTCATGAATCCTGAACGTTCCAATCCTCGACACAGATCGGCTCTCCTTTGAGCTCAACCAAAAACCTGGAAGGTTTACAGAGCACGTTGCGCCGATTGGCTTTCTGGGTGGTCAGCATACGAACAAGGTACAGCTCGTCCTTGGCGCGGGTTACGGCCACATAGAAAAGCCTGCGCTCCTCCTGATCGTCTGCGTTGCTTTCCGACAAAGCCCAAGGATGCGGGAAGACACCTTCGTTGAGAGACAGGACAAACACGACCTTCCATTCGAGCCCCTTGGCTTGGTGAATGGTGCTCAAGGTCACCCTCTCCTGCTCTTTCTCAACGTCCAAAATCTGCTCTGACCCAAAGCTCGCAAGCAGATTGAGCTCGGATAAAAACGACTGGGTGCTTTGAAAATGAGCGGCGAAGGCGGCCAATTGCTCGATATCTTCTTTCCGGCTTTCTGCATTGACGTAAAGACCCGGCAAAACCGAGGCGTATCCGTTTTGCAGCACTTGTCCGATTGCCCAAGAAGGATTTTCGAATCCTTCCGAGCTACGAAGCGCACGCAAAAGTGTTTGCAGGCTCCCGATTGCCGGTTGACTTCTTGACGAGTAATGAGAACCGTCCAGATCATCGATCATCGCCTTGAACGGATCCTGGTTGCGCGATATTGCCTGCCAAAGACTCATTGCGGTTGCCTTCCCAACACCCGGTTGCATTCGAAGCACCCGCATCCAACCGATCTCGTCCCGAGGATTCTGCAGTATACGTAAATACGCCAACACATCTTTGATATGCGCCTGCTCGAAAAACCGTACACCCGATCGGACCAAATATGGGATATTGCGCTGGGTAAGCTCTACCTGCAAATCCAGACTCTGGCTGTGAGCCCGGTATAAAACCGCAATATCGTCGAGTCCCACGCCGTCGTCGTTTAACTCCCGTATCCGTTGGGCTACAAAGGCCGCCTGCATGCGCTCATCCTTCACATGAACCACCGCAGGCAACTGTCCCTGCATGCGCACTGCTCTGAGTTCTTTGGTAAGCTGGTTAGGATTGTTGCGAATCGATCGATTGGCTGCCCGCAACACACTCTCCACGCTGCGATAATTCGTCTCGAGCCTAAATACTTGCGCCTGGGGCCAACGATCCGGAAATGATATCATATTGGATGGAAGCGCTCCCCTAAAAGCATATATGGATTGAGCGTCGTCACCCACCACGGTAAGGTTGCCATGCCCCGAGGCCAGAAGGTCTACCACTTCCACCTGCAGCGTGTTTGTATCCTGGTATTCATCGACCAAAACATGTTGAAATCCCGCGCATATCTCTTCCCGTATGTCGGTATGTTCCAAAAGCAAGCGATGCAGATAGAAAAGCAAATCATCGAAATCCATCACGTGCATGTCGCGTTTCTTATCCCTATAGGTTCTGGCTACCGAAAGCAACTCGTTGGACATCAGAGCCAACCCGGGTGTCTTTTTCAAAATCACATCTTCCAGATTGATCTGCGTATCGATCGAGAAACTCATCAAGCTTTGCATGACTTCCGCACGGGGATACATCTTGATGGATTGTTTGGATCCTCGCACGCGACCATGCGCCTCGGACATACATGTACCGATGAGCTCGAGCGAATCATGTCGATCGAGTATGGTATAGTCACTTTGAAACCCCAAGCGGTTCGCATGACATCTCAAGATACGATTGGCCAGATGATGAAATGTACCTCCTAATATTTCCCGAGCATCAGCATGAGCAAGTTGCTCCACCCGACGCAGCATCTCCTTGGCCGCCTTGTTGGTAAAAGTGCACAACCCAATGGTCCCGGGGGCAATCCCGGACTCCAGCAAATAAACCACCCGATAGGTCAACGTACGGGTTTTACCGCTCCCGGGCCCCGCGATCACCAACTTCGCACCCTGTCCCGAGGTCACCACTTGAAGCTGCTGCGAGTTCAATTCGGAGCGGTAATCAAGTTTCCTACCTTGGACCGA
>JBFFBT010000039.1:0-26466 GCA_041560255.1 Myxococcota bacterium
CCAACCATCAGGTCGAACATCCGGGTTTACTGGTTGCAACAACAACCATGTGGAGATGGTCATACAAAGCATGAGTCCATTTGTACCAAGCGCTGTCAACCGGGCCCACGTATGGCCAAATCTACCCGCTGCCAAAGCGCTCAAGCCACCCAATAAAGGTATTACAATAAAAGAGTACAACATCAGAACAACACCACCGCGGTCAACGCCATCACCGCTCCAAGCATCAAAGCCATGACATAATGGCGAAGCTTGCCGGTTTGGGTAAGGGAAAAAAGCTTATGGATTATTTTGATCATAGATACAACCGATAAGATCATAGCATCCAGCCAATCCCGACGAATACGATTTGCCAACCCTACAAAAGGCCGACAAACCACTTTTTGATAAAATGCGTCAAAGCCCAAACCACTTTCGGCCGCACGTTGCCAAGAGGTTTTCCATCCAGGCGAAAGCCCGCCATATTGTCTGATTCTTCTACGCGCGTACAACCAATAGGCGAGTATGACGCCCGCCAGTGAAACCGTCGTGGCCGCAATCTGAACCAACCATTCTTCAGACAACGATCCAGCATGCTTATGCACAGGCTGGTCGAATACTCGATGGAGAAAGGTCGAAAGCCAAGGGCCGTGACCCATCGTCGCAGGGATCTCCACAAATCCGGCAACCATCGATAATCCCGCCAAAAACAACAAGGGTATTTTTATAGCCGTCTTTTCCCGAGACTTTGCAGCGGTTTTGGGTGATCCGAAAAACACCAAAAATACCATCCGAAAAGTATACAACCCCGTCAAGAAAGCTCCCATCAAGCCGAAGAGCCATACTATCAGGCCACCGTTTTCCGACGACCATATTTCCCACAAGATCATTTCTTTGCTGTAAAATCCTGCGGTTAACCACGGCAATGCCGCCAAAGAGCCGGCTCCTATTAGAAAACACCAAAAAACAAGGGGCATCTGTTTTCTAAGCCCTCCCATTTTCGACATATCTTGTTCATGCTGCACTGCGGCTATCACCACTCCGGCCGCAAGAAACAACAAAGCCTTGAAAAATGCATGCGTCATAAAATGAAACACCGCCGCCGAATACGCACCGACTCCCAAGGCCAAAAACATGGTGCCGACCTGGCTCATGGTGGAATAGGCCAATACTCTTTTGATATCTTTTTGTGCCAATGCACACACTCCCCCCACCAAAAGGCCGGAGGCGCCCAACCAGGCCACTGCATTTAAAGCAACCGGAGCCAACTCGAACAAGCCGTGTGTGCGGGCAATGAGATAAAAACCTGCCGTCACCATCGTAGCGGCATGTATGAGGGCACTGACGGGCGTAGGTCCGGCCATGGCATCCGGCAACCAGGTATGTAAAGGTATCTGCGCGGATTTACCTAGAGCACCTCCAAGCAACAACAAAGCAACCAAAAGAGCCAAATTACTTCCTACCGGCCAAAGCTGCACGGCACTTTGCACAGCTGATTGGATGTTGAGAGTTTGTAGGTTCGCGTATATCAAAAACAGCCCTACGGCCATGGCCGTGTCGCCTATTCTGGTCACAACGAAGGCCTTACGTGCCGCAATAACATTTTCGGGTTCATGATACCAAAAACCGATTAACAAATAACTACAAAGACCCACTCCCTCCCATCCAAGATAAAGAAATAGAAAATCATCCGCCAGCACCAACACGAGCATACAACCCACAAACAAATTCATCGCAGCAAAAAACCTGCCGAGATCCCGCTCTGCCCGCATATATTCTGCAGCAAAGAGATGAATGAGAAAACCCACCAGGGTAATCACAAAAATCATCACCAAAGACAAGGCATCCAAATACAAGGCCATGTTGCTGCGAAATCCAGCCACATGAATCCACTGAAAGACATATTGTCGAAATACACCCGATTGCGGAGGGTGAGAAAGGTACTCAAAGACAACTCCAAGCCCAACCAACATAGATCCAAACACCGCAAGCGGGCCTACCCAGCGGGCGATACGGTTTGCGATTTTTCCGCCCAGGCCAACCAAGATGACAAATCCCAAAAAAGGAAAAACCGGTACGAGCCAAAGACAATCCAATGTTTTCAACCTTTCATTTACCGACTGTGTCCGTATCCAACGATCCGGATCTCCCAAACAAACGCATCAACAAAGCCAGAGCGACCGCCGCTTCTGCGGCCGCAACCGCCAATACAAACACAAACATAACCTGCCCATCCGGCTGCTGCCAGCGCATCGAAGCCATGACAAAAGCCAGCCCGGCGGCATGGAGCATAATCTCCAAAGACATGATCACAAAAATCATGTTTCGGCGAATCATCACCCCTAAAAACCCCAATACAAACAACCCGGCCGACAACCACAAACCATGTTCAAGAGGAACTGAACTCAAGATCTCTCAACCTTTCCTGCATGCCTCTAGGGCATCCATCCTGACTGCCTTACTCGGTAGAAATCGGCTCTCTTTTTTTCAAACCCAGATGAAACGCTCCGACCACCCCTGCCATCAACAGCATGGAAGCAAGCTCGACCCCGATCAAATAGATCCCAAATATGGAAGCAGCCACCTGTTTTACTTCAACCTCGCCTTGACCAACATTTCCACTGTGCTTTTCGGTCAACAACAACCCCAACAATCCCAGCAACAAGAATGATAGCATTCCGGGACCCAACCAAGCAGTGGGCCTCAACCACTTACGCTCTGGGTTCTTTTTCTCCCGGTTCACATTGAGCAACATGATTACAAATACCATCAGCACCATGATGGCGCCGGCATATACAATGATTTCCAAAGCTCCGGTAAAAGGAGCTCCAACCGAAAACATAACCACGGCCGCGGCCAAAAGAGATACAATCAAATACAAAGCCGCATGCATGGCATGTATGCGGCTTATCACCATGGCGGTCGACACGAGCGCGATTGCCGAAGACAAGTAGAAAACGGTTTCCATTGGTTCCCAATCGATTACGGGCATAGGCTTTTCAAATCCACCGGCGATTCTTCGTTGTAGGCCTCGCCTTTATCTTTACTCTGGGTTGCAACTCCCGCAATCCGATAGTAATTGTATTTTGGCATTTTTCCGCATCCTTCGATCAGCAAGTCCTCTTTTTCGTATACCAAATCTTGCCGCCGGTACTCACTCATTTCGAAATCATTGGTCAATTGAATGGCATACGTGGGACAAGCTTCTTCGCAAAAACCACAAAAAATACACCGGGAAAAATTTATCCGGAAAAAAGACGGATACCGGCGTCCATGTTCGTCTTCGGAAGCCTGAAGCGCGATGCAGTCGGTCGGACAGGCAGCGGCACAAAGATAGCAAGCCACACATCGCTCTCGTCCATCCGGATCTCGAGATAAGATGATTCTCCCACGCCACCTGGATGGTATTTCTGGTCTTTTATCTGGATAGGGTATCGTCTGCCTTTTTCGAAAAGCATGCTTGAAGACCACAAACATCGTGGCAACCGCGTTGAGTATGACGCGCATATCATTTATCCTCGAAATCAGCCTGACAAATTTATCACCAAACCGGTTACCAACAAATTGACCAGGGCCAGCGGCAGCATAACTTTCCAACCATATGCCATCAGTTGATCGGGCCGGGGCCGGGGCAGTGAAGCACGCAGCCAAATGAAAACACAAACCAAGAGAAAAGTTTTGATCAAAAACCATAGTACCGGAGGCAACCAGGGACCCAACCAACCCCCGAAAAACAATGTAGTCATCATGGAACACATTAAAATGATACCGAGGTACTCACCGACGAAAAACAATCCGAATTTCATACCCGAATATTCCGCATGGTAACCCGCAACCAATTCAGCTTCCGCTTCTGGAAGATCGAACGGCAACCTTTTCGTCTCGGCAACTGCAGCAATCCAGAAAACCACCAACCCAAGCGCTTGGGGTATACAAAACCAAATCTCACGCTGTGCTTCGACAATATCGATCAAGCGAAAGGAGCCGGTTTGCGCCACCACACCCAATAATCCCAGCCCCATAAAAACCTCATAACCAAGCATTTGAGCCGCGGATCGCATTGCGCCCAACAACGAATACTTGCTGTTGGAAGCCCATCCCGCCAAGACACTTCCATACACTGCCACCGATGACAACCCCAGGAAAAACAACAATCCAATGTTTAGATCACCCACCCAAAACTTCGGAGCAAAGGGTATTACAATGAAAGAAAACAACACCGCCAAGGCCACCAATGCCGGCGCCAAAACAAAAATCACCCGATTTGCAAAAGGAGGTATCCAATCCTCCTTGAAAAAAATTTTTATCATATCGGCAACGACCTGCAGCAGGCCGAATGGTCCGACACGGTTGGGTCCCAATCTATCCTGCCATAGAGCCAACAATCGGCGCTCAACCCAAATGAGAAAAGCAGCCGCGCTCAACGTACCCATGAGCACACCGAATACCATCAAAAAAGATATATTGTTGATGTAGAAACTCATTGTAATGCCGGACCGCTTATGTCTGAAAACTCAGCTCTTTGTATAGGATCAATCATCCCAAATTCCAAGCCGCATAGCTTTGGCTTTGTTTTGCGCTTTTTGGTATGCATTCATACGTTGATGTTTTATTTTCCAACTGGCTTCTCGACATAACCCCAGTCGGATCATCTCCAAGCCGAAATCCCGTTCGTCCTTCATTCGAATGTAGCGCAATGGTCTATTAAATCCACCCAATTTGCATTCTTTTCCGCATTCCAACTTCACGGGCTGTTTGTTAAGCATTTCTGCAGCTTTTTCGGCTGCCCGCATACCGTGCGGGATCTGCCAATCACATCCCTTGCGGCCGGCCTTCTCGTCCTGCTTACACTTATAATTTTTCTTCTTTTCCGGGCACTCGATACCCAAAACCGACAGGGTCATCGAAGCATGACCCGAAACCAGGGTTACTTTTACAGTATCACCATCAACGACCTTCTCAACCACTCCACTTTCAAAAGACCAAGCACGCGTAGAACAAGTAACTATCCAACAAAAAAACAAAAAGGCTATTGTATGGCTTTTCATCACAGCCTCCCTACTGCATGGAATCAGGATGGTTTCAGAACATAAAATTCAACCCGGAAGGATATCACACCTTTTCAACAATACCTATTCATCTTCTCACCGACCGTGCTACAATAAGGGAGATGAAAAAAAACGCCATAAAAACCAACCTGGTGTCAAGAAGGAAATTCATTCGGGGCTTGGGCTCAGGTTTCATTCTGTTCGGAGCTTCGACATGTCTTCCCCATGTGAATGGAGATTGGAGCTCCTGCGAAATTCAGGATCCAGATGAGCAACCCATCGAGCCCGTCTCACACCGAGTCATCGAGGTCGTCTCCGACCATGCGGTTTCGGATGTTACCTACGAAATCGATCCCATGGTGGTAGCGAATATGCTTTCTGCCGGTTTGGCAGCTCTGACCGAAGAAACCTCCCTCCCTCAAGCCTGGAGCCGGATATTGCCGTCCTACCAAGAAGGAGATTATGTTTCTCTCAAAGTCAACGCGCTCAACCCGGATGTACCCACTTCTCCCGAATTGACCGCAGCAATAGCACAATCTTTGATGACAAACCTGGGTGTGCAACCCGATCGCCTTTTTGTATGGGATCGAACGGAGCTGGATCTTTTACAGGCCGGATTCACTCCTGAAAAGATGAACATAGCCTGTCTCGGCACGGTAAAATCCGCCCATGACAATTCCGGGATAGGATACGAGAAGCAATATGTATGTTTATCTGGAAGAAAAATATACCTATCCGGGTTGCTTACCTTAAACACCCAGCACCTGATCAATGCAGCGGTACTCAAGAACCACTCAGTGGCAGGATTTACGGGTTGTTTAAAAAACCATTATGGTTCCTTTTCTAACCCATGGGATTTTCACAAAGATTGCGATACCCACATCGCCTACCTCAACGCCATCCCCCAGGTCTCGTCTACCACTCGCTTGTATGTCATCGATGCGCTTCTCGGAGTCGTACTGGGAGATACAGATAGACCTTTCGATTGTCTTCCGAAACGCATTTTATTGTCGTTTGATCCAGTTGCCATCGACCAAAGAGGTCTCGAGATTCGGGATGAAATGCGAGCGATTCTGGACAGACCCGCCGGAAAACCGGCGGACTACCTGCAGATTGCCACCGAACTCAAGCTCGGAAGCACGGATTTCGAACGCGTCAAAATCGATATCGATGCGTGATCATGCGAAATACGGCACATCCGTGCGGTTGGAAACACATGCGATCACAGAAAATCAATGATCCACCTTGCAATCCCAATCGATACCAATATCCCACCTTCCCGACGGCTTACAACCCAACCCGTTCGCATGAAGATCGCCGTTATCAAACACATCAGAGCCAGTCCGACCACACTGGATAAAGATTCACCACTGATGCTCATGTTGCGGATGATACCGGCCAAGCCCAATACACCCATGAGATTGAACAAATCAGAACCCACCAAATTGCCGAGAGACATACCGTGCCGACCTTTTGCGGCCGCCATGAGTGAAGTTGCAAACTCCGGCGCCGAAGTTCCGGCGGCCACAATGGTTACGGCAATGAGCCAATCGCTGAGACCGAAGAATTTTGCGATTTGCGAAGCGGACTCCACCAGCAGATGCCCACCCCCGACTACGGAAACAATACCGATGAACAATAACGGTACATCCTTCCAACTGGCTTTTCCGGATGGTAAATCTTCGGTCGGTGGATTTTTACTCAAGAACAATGACGTGACATATGCAATGAGGCCGGCAAACAGAAGCAGGCCTTCCCATCGGGAAAGGCGATAATCATAAAGCAAAACCACCAACAACAAGGCTGTGACTACCAACACCAATCCGTCTCTGTACACAACCGTCCGGGTAGTTTTAAGTGGGCTAAACAACGCGCATCCACCTAAAATGAACCCCAAATTAAAAATATTGGAACCAACCACGTTGCCTACAGAAATATTTGATTTTTCCGCAATCGCGGCCGAAATGGTTACCGCGAACTCGGGCGCCGAAGTCCCAAACGCAACCACGGTAAGTCCGATGGTAAGATCAGAGATGTTAAACCTGCGTCCAATGCGGGCTGCCGATTCTACCAACCATTCGGCGCCCTTCCAGAGCAACCCTATCGAGACAACCAAAAGCAGCAGGTTGAGTGAAAATTGTATCAACCAGGTTCTCCCGGAAATAACACCGATTACTTTGGCTTGGGCAAAACGGCTTCGAACGCCCTTTCATCCAGCAATGCGCCTTCAGCAATGAGCTGGCGATATTTCACGAAATCAATGCTGTCTTTCCCGGTGAGCTTGCGGGTCGAAAACGCGTTGAATCCCAGATACGCCTCGCCCATCATATTGGTGGACAACCAATGACGATTCACGAGCTTGGCTTGATCCCAGAAAAACTTCTTCTTGGCCCGAATGCTGTCAATGGACATCTGCAGGCATCCCGGAAATAGATTGGTAAAATGCCAGGCTACGCCATCGACCGCTTTGTCCAAGAGCTCGAAGTCCACCTCGCAGGTTTTCATCAATTCTTTGGCTTTCTTGGCTTCTTCACCGGTTTTGAACTCTCCATACACCAGCTCGCCGTCTTTCACGTATTCATCCGTGTATATGAGGGGATTGCGGACAAACTTGCCGTCTTTTTTCAATACAGGTATGACTTTGCTGATGAGACACTTGTGTTTCATTTTGTAGGCAGACCACAACTCACACGAAATGCAATTCCACATGGCATCTTCCATGGATAAAAACCAAGGAAGAAAATCTGAGGAACCGCCTACAGGAGCCGAGCCATGGCGGGTGCCTGCCTGCCCGTATACAGCCAAATCGGACGAAAATGCGAGATCACAGGCCATTCCGATTTCTTGACCTCCGGCCACACGCATTCCGTTTACCCGGCAGATAACCGGTTTTTTACAGTCCAAAATCGAATCGACCATGGAGTTGAAAAGATCCATATATTCTGCATACTCGTTGGGACGTCTCGAATAATACTCGGCATATTCTTTGGTGTTGCCACCCGTGCAAAATGCCTTGTCGCCGGTGCCGGTAAAAATGGCTGCGACTACACTTCGATCCAAAGAGGCAGCTTTGAAACCTGCAATGACTCCTTTGACCATATCGGTGGTATAAGAATTATACTGGGCCGGGTTGTTTAACGTGATCCAAGCAACATACAAACCTTCAACCGTTTGCCCGTTTGCGTCTTTGAGCGGCCTTTTTTCATAAACCGTACAGGGCGCTTCCGTACCCCAGTACTCACCCTTGATAAGAATATGATCCTTGGTTTCGTTATCCCTGGGTACCCAATCAAGCGACATGTCCTTTCCTCCTTTTATAGTTATGTGAAACAAGTAATATTTTTATGAAGCCTCAAGATACATTCATTAATACCAACAACCATCATAACATCCTATAATAATTAGGCCATTGTATTCCGATGCAAATACAGCTTCTCGCGGCGCAGCCTATCTCAGAGCCGGATCAAAAACAATGAAAAAAGCTTTTCAACCCGCATTCGTATCCCATAATCAAAACCACACACCCTGTCTGCACGACACAGTCAAATACACCCGGCCTCGACGGCCGCTGGAAAAATCTCAGACACGTCTCCTTCCAACCGCAGGTGCACACAATGCAGGTTGTCATGATCTGTAGGACCTTTATTGACAATCACGTAGGGAACACCTTTTTGAGCCGCGATAAGTGGTATCGAAGCCGCCGGATGAACCGATAGTGTCGAGCCCAAAGCAATCACCAAATCCGCCCTGGCCGATGATCCAAAAGCCCGCTGTAGTTGACTTTCGTCCAAGCTTTGACCAAAGCTGATGGTCGCAGGCTTCAATAACCCTGCGCAATCACAAATCGGTGCTTTTCGTTGATTTTTGAAAAACTCGAGACAGGGATCAGGATCAAAGCACTTGCCACATGTCTGACACTTTACTACCCGATTGGTGCCATGTATTTCGATCAAATTTTCGTCCGGCAGGCCTGCCCGGGCGTGCAAGCCATCAATATTTTGGGTAACCACCATATTGAGCTTATCGGCCTGAAGGAGCTTTACACAAGCCGAATGGGTGGGATTGGGGCGGGCATTTCTGTATGCGCTCCAACTTTCCAAATAAAAATCCCAATACTCCAGCCTGGAAGCTTCTGAAGACATAAAATCTTGATAATAAACCGGCTTTCTATTTTTCCAGACCCCTTGTGGTCCCCGGTAATCCGGGATGCCGCTTTCGGTAGATACGCCCGCCCCGGTAAAAATCAATATTTTATAAGCCCCTTGCATCAACTGAACCAGTCTCGAATCCACTGAAATCGACATGTCCTACCCCAGAGTCCAAAACCATAAACACCCAAGACGATATATGCTAATCATCACACTCCCTGTTGCTCGACATCAATTCCACGAGAAACCGATCAAGAAGGTACGCAGGAAAGCAATACTCCGTCAACCTCTCAATGTGAGAAAATATTGTATATTTGTCCATGGGGGGTTGTTTTCAACCCTGGGTTGAAATAGCCGAAGTGCTAACGTACCAATCCAATCCCATTAAAAATCATAAGCTCGAATAACGTTTTTTCCAATGCCACACCGATGATGGATGAAGCCCGCGCCAAACCGGGTGATTTTAGACCCTGTCGTCAAAGCCTAGAAATCATATAACCAAATGAAATCAATATACAATCATATTGGCACGTTTGTTGTATTACAGTATCAACATGAACATTGAAAAAAAACCCAAAATCGCTTGTACGCTATGTATCGGTTTGATGTTTTTTGCGCTGAAAGCTGCCGGTATGGAACGTGGTGAAAACAATCCAACCAAGTCTGACGTATCCAGCCAAGCACCGAGCCGGGGAAACTTGCTCGCCAAGCTTTCGTCTACCGATACAAACATGAAACCCGATATGAAACTCGTAAAAAGTAACCTATATAAAGTCTTATCAATACCTCAAACGACCGTATCGTCCCACTCAAGTCATATTCCCACCGAGCTGACGCTCGTAGAAATGCCGATTTTTTCTATCGCTATCGACACAAACCTGGCGGTTGTCACCACGGATGAGTTTTCTGAGCTGCAAGGACTTCGAAGCGCAACCAAAATACTCTTTTTAGCCATGCAGGTGATACAGGAAGCAGCTGGTAAATCCACCATCAAAGAACCACAAAGATGTGACCCTGCAATATCATCCCACTTGGCTGCCATCGATTTTTCCTACCAAACCGGTCTTTCATTGGTGCCTATTCTTGGAGCCAGAGTTTTGGCAAGATTTTAGGCAGGCTCCGGTTGGCAATGAGGACAATAGTGGGTAGATCGTTGCCCTACTATCGTCCTCGAGATGACGCCCTTGCATCGATAACACTTTTTTCCGGATCGCCCGTATACCTGCAAGTGATGTTGCATGCTGCCGCCGGGATATGCCCAATCAAACGATGTACCACATCTTTCAACAGCTTCTTGAAGCACTTGAATGATAACTCGATGTAGCCTTTTGATCTGGGGTTTTGTCAATGAGCTCGAACAAGTTGTAGGGTGCAATCGAGAGCGAAAGAGCGCCTCATCAACATATATGTTGCCCAAGCCCGCAACCACGCTTTGAGATAAAAGAAGTGGTTTGAGCTGTCTTTTGTGCCGACCCAAGCTCTCGACAAATCTATCAGGAGTGAAGGAGCTTTCAAGCGGCTCCAAGCCTAGCCGACCGCAAACCTGATCCAAATGAGATGCATACCAAATGCGGCCGAACTTGCGGGGATCGATAAAAACCAACCGTCCCTTCGATTGCATCTGCCAACAGGCACGCATATGCTTGTGATCGAGGTTGCTCCCACCCTGGTTCTCCCATTCGAGCCTGCCACTCATACCCAGATGCACAATCATGTATGCGTGATCACTCAGAAGAAATATTATGTACTTACCACGGCGATTCAACTCGATAATCTTTTTTCCCAAAACGCCCCGTTCGAGCAAGGCGATACTTGGTATGACCTGTCTCGGCCACAAAGACCAAAATTTTTTAATTTTACAGCCCACGACAATAGGCTCGAGGCGATTGACCACCGTTTGAACTTCAGGCAACTCAGGCATGCTCACCCAAACATAGCCTATTAGGCCGTTTCAGGAAACCGTAATTTTCATCATAGTCTGGATGAAGAAAAAATCCGATCCCGAGCCAAGAATGTAAATAAGTAACCCATTGACAATCTGTACTTTTGTGTCAAACATAGACGCGATGGGCACAGACGATTTCAAGGGCTTTGAGACACAGACGAGTTGATGCCCGTCGCAAAATGACAGATTTGCTATGGACCCCGGAAGAAATATTTAAGAATTGCAACAGGTTATAATTTGCAAAGACCAAAAAAGTGGGATTTTGAGACGACAACGAGCTATAGGTAGTCCCGATGTACCAGGAACGTAACTACAGAGAATGGGTGTCCACAGAAGGATTGTTATGTACCTCGGTGACTCTTTCCGAAAGTGATTTATGCATTTTGGCTCCCGTGGATGTAACCGAGCCGGCCACTCAATATCTACAGGAAGCCCGTTGGACACTCGAAAAATACATTGGAAGAGACGGAAAATTTCTCACATCATTAATACCTCACGAACCCTTGCATCATGCACCAATGATAGTACATCGAATGTGCGAAGCTTCCAAACTGTTTGCCGTGGGACCCATGGCTTGTGTGGCCGGCGCAATCGCGGATTGCGTGGGAGAGCAACTTTCCAAAAACCTCGATCATTTGGTTGTGGAAAATGGTGGCGACATTTTCATCAACACAAACAAGACGTTGACTTTCGGGCTTTTTGCTGGTAATGATTCTCCCTTTACTGGCAAACTGAGATTCTCGGTGGGCCAAAAAAAGGGACGCTTCGGAGTTTGTACATCCAGTGGGACTGTAGGTCATTCATACAGCCGAGGCAAGGCGGATGCGGTTTGTATCATCGCCGACTCAGCAACCCTGGCGGATGCGGCCGCGACTGCGTATTGCAACCAAGTCCAGCGTCCTGGAGATATACAACGCGTGTTGGACAAGGCGGCAAACGACTCGTGCATCCAGGGAATCATCATTGCGTTCCATGATCAACTCGGGATTTGGGGTTGTGTGGAAATAAATTGATGTCATTTTAGGAGGAGATGGAATATGACGAGAAAGAGCGTCATCCTGCATTTTGGCCCCGATCTTACAGACAAACCCATCATAAGCGGAATGCTGCGGAAGTTTGACATCAGCGTCAACATCCTACAGGCCAGCATCACACCCGACGAGGCGGGCACCATGTTCGTCTGGCTCGAGGGCGATCCAGCCGAAATCCGAAACACGTTGGGATATCTCGAAGAAGTAGGTGTTCGTCTGGTTTTTCCGAAAAAAAACCTCATCTGGGACGAGAAAATGTGCACCCATTGTGGAGCGTGCGTTGGACAATGTCTCCCCAAGGCACTCTCTATATCCAATGACTCGGGCTGTGTATCCCTCGATCATGAACGTTGTCTAGCCTGTGAGTTGTGTATTCCCGCCTGTCCTTTCGGGGCCCTTCAATCGGTTGCCGAACATTTGGGTTGATTGCAACCAAGAGGTAAAAGCGCCATGCCAAAGACCTATGAAGAAATCAATGATAAGATCCAAAAAGGCAAGGCCGTCGTGGTCACGGCCGAAGAAATCATCAATATTGTCAAAGAAAAGGGTGTCAAAAACGCCGCCAAAGAAGTCGATGTGGTCACTACGGGGACCTTCGGCCCTATGTGTTCCTCGGGAGCCTTGATCAACACCGGGCATACCAAACCCAAGATGAACTACAAACAGGCCTGGATGAACGGCGTACCCGCTTATTGCGGGATTGCAGCCGTCGATCTATTTATCGGAGCCACGGCCATTCCCGAAGACGATCCGGCCAACAAGGTTTTTCCTGGAAAATTCAAGTACGGCGGAGCTCATGTGATCGAGGATTTGGTCGCGGGTAAAGACGTTTTACTCGAAGCCACGTCGTACGGTACCGATTGCTACCCGCGACGCGAAATATCGACCCTCATCAACATCAAGGATCTCAACAACGCCACCCTGCTCAATCCGCGAAACGCTTACCAAAACTACAACGTTGCCGTCAACGCGCACTCCAAAAGATCGATCTATACATACATGGGAATCCTGAGACCCAAAATGAGCAACATGAACTACTGCTCGGCCGGACAGCTCAGCCCGCTTCTCAATGACCCCAATTTTCGCACCATCGGCATCGGCACCCGGATCTTTTTGGCCGGCGGAACCGGTTATGTGATCTTCCCCGGAACCCAGCACGATACCACTGGTGATCGCACGGAAAAAGGGATCCCCAAGGGAGGTTCGGGCACCATCAGCGTGATGGGTAACCTAAAAAATATGCATACGAAATATTTAAGAGCAGCCAGCTTTACTGGTTACGGAGTATCGTTATCGGTTGGTATCGGCGTACCTATCCCCATACTCGACGAAGAAATTGCGCTGGCTACTTCGATACGGGATGAAGACATCCTAGCGCCGGTATGGGACTACAGTGAAGACTATCCGGAGTTTAAGGGTAAACCTCTCGGATACTTATCTTATGCCGAGCTTCGCAGCGGTAAAGTCCAATTCAAAGGCAGAGAAATCGAGACGGCTTCGCTTTCAAGCCTACCTGCGGCCCGCGAAATAGCCCAAACGTTGAAAAAATGGATCATGCAGGGTAATTTCTTACTTTCGAGGCCCGCGGAGCTGTTACCCGCCGCCGGATCCGGAGTGGCATCGGTCAAGCTGAAGGAAAGACCCCTCGACAACCCTCCGTCTAAAAAACGTTCAAAATCAAAGCGACCCAATTGAGGATCCCATCCATGATTGTCGTCAAATTCGGCGGAGCCATCCTTGCAACCAGTGATCGAATCAACCGATGCTTGGATGTGATCGAATCCTGTTTGGACAGAAAGCCCATTGTGGTTGTTTCGGCACACGGTAAGACCACCGACCATCTGATCGAAGCCGCCCATTTGGCGGTAAAGGGCGAAGTAAAAACAGATCCCATCCACTCATATCACCACGCATTGGCACATGAATGCGCAGTGGCTACGGGTTACATCAATCCTTTGTTGGACAAGCTGGAAGCCTTGTTGCATGGCATCGGACTACTACGCGAGCTGACACCGAGGACCATGGATCACGTCCTTTCTTTCGGCGAGCGACTTTCCTCCCGAATTATAGCGGGCGCACTGACGGCCCGAGGCACTCGCTCCATGCCGGTGTGTGCATACGACATCGGCATGTTGACGGACTCGAAGTTCGGCAACGCTACGCCATTGCGCGAGTCCGCCGAAATGATCGCTCAAAAACTACTCCAAATCGAAGGTATCCCGGTCGTAACAGGATTTATCGGGAAAAACGAAAGAGGTGAGATCACCACCCTGGGACGAAGCGGCAGCGATTACACCACCACCTACATAGCCGGAGCCATCGACGCCGAGGAGGTCGTGATCTACAAAGACGTAGACGGTGTAATGACCGCCGACCCCAGCATCGACGATCAAGCGCAAAATATCCCCGAGCTGTCTTTCGACGAAGCCAGCGAGCTTGCCTATTTCGGCGCCGAAGTTCTGCACCCGGCTACGTTGTTACCAGCTATGCAAAAAAACATTCCCGTAAGAGTGGTCAACGTCAACAACCTCAAAGATACCGGAACCCGCATCGTCTCGAGACCCGTTCGTGCTGCCGGCAAGATCGCGAAATCCGTGGTCTACAAAGAAGACGTCACCTTGTTTCACCTGCTTTCACCCCGGTTGCACTCCGTACCGAAAATCCTCAACGACGCGCTCTCCATCCTGGAAAAACACGACATTGTGGCCCACATGATCGCAACCAGTGAAGCCGGTATATCTCTCATTACCCAATCCGGACTGGAAGAAGAAAAGAGACAGCAAGCATTTATGTTGCTCAAATCCTTGGGTCAAGTATCCTGCACACCCAATATGGGTATCATATGCATGGTGGGTGAAGAGCTGAGAGGGAGATCCGACTCCATCAGCCGCATCTTCGCAAGCTTGGCCGAGATCGATCTCAACCCCAGAGTAATTACAAGAAGCGCTTCCGAGATCAACCTGGCATTTATGGTGCCCAACGAAAAAATCCAACAAGCCGTAAAAGCCTTACACGGTTTGATTGTGCACTAATTCGAGCGATCCATGGAGCTTCGCTGAATCAAATGATAGCAATTGTACGTCTTTTCAAGACACATATTAGTTGCATATTGAACATCATAAATCTATAACCATCCATATTTTCTATTCGCAATATAAAAAGCTATGATCAATACATTGGCCAAAATGCCAATCTTGGCACCAGGCAATCCAAAAATACATAGAACCAATGAAAATATTGCAACGTATAGAACCGTAGACAACCACCAGGTAGCGTTCGTCCATGATCCGATTGCCACTATGATACATGCTATTGCAGCAATCAACCAAACAATCCCGATTACTCGAATACCAATATTTCCAACATCTATCTTACCCAACAACAGCGTGGTTTTGTAGGGCTCTTCTTTGATGGTAATCATTTTCCATGGTACAACGAAACCAACAACATGACAAAAGCCATGCAATAGAAGATAACTTCCCACGATAATACGAAATAGTAACATTCTCTACCTCTGATATCCTATTCACACCGGGTTTCTGCAGCCGGAAACCCTTGTTAGAGCGAATATCATATGTATTGTTTATTAGAAACACAAAGCTGCAGATTTCTCAAGTCGGAGCTTGAATGGAACTAAAAATAATGCTTTACTTGACGGACATGCGAAATGACTTTTTGCCGCAATGTATTCGTTGGTGAGAGGCTTATGGAGATCGGCAGGAGCTACTACTCGAAATCCAACTCGAAAAAGTATACTCCTTCTTCGAGCCGGCTTTCGACCTTGCAATCGGAGTTGTTGAACACCATTTGCATGGGTCGGTTTTCCCGCAGCACTTCCGCGGTAAATCCGGCGATCCCGTTTCTTCGGGCGATTTGAATGAGGTATTTGAGTAAAAAGCTTCCGATTTTTTTTCTTTGCCACTTGTCCCGCACCAAAAATGCAACCTCGGCCCGGTTGGTTTTCGGATGGAGAAAATATCCACCTACCGCAATGATCTCGTCGCCGTAGGCTTCGGGCAAGGTGCCCACGATGGCCACTTGCGCCCGATGATCGATATAAACGTAATTGTGGATCTCTTCTCTGGGGATTCTTTTTAGATGGGACATCCACCGCGAGTACACGCTTTCTCGCGACAAGCCGTAAAACAGATCTCTTATCCTTTGCTCGTCGGTCGGATGCACGGGTCTAAAGGAGACCTGGGTACCGTCTTCAAGCAGCATGGTGGTACCCAGATCCTGGGGCCCCACGTGGATTTTCCCCTCTACGTCCGCAAGCTCGGAGCGAATAAACTTTACCTCGATGGCCTCTCGAAGCAACTGCTCCCGAAACTTGGGATGTGCGATGCTGATGAGCGCAAGCACCCTTTCTTGTACGCTTTTTCCGTGCAGGTAGGCTACCCCGTACTCGGTGACGACATAGTGTACCTCTCCTCTGGTGGTCACAACGCCTGCGCCGGGGCTCAACCGGGTGACGATCCGGGATATCTTTTCGTCTCCGGTGGTCGAAGGCAGTGCGATGATGGCTTTACCTCCCGGGGCTCTTCCAGCACCGAAATTGAAGTTGGTCTGTCCCCCAATCCCCGAAAAGAACATCGAGCCCAACGAGTCTGCACACACCTGTCCGGTCAGATCCACTTCGAGGGCCGTATTGATGGATACCATCCTCTCCATCTTGGCAATCAAACCTGGATCGTTGACGTACTCGGTGGGATGAAACGCATACACGGAGTTGCGATCAATCTCGTCATAGAGTCGTTTTGTCCCCATGCAAAAACTCGTAACCACTTTTCCCTTGTCGGTGGTTTTTTTGTTGCCGGTCACCGCCCCGGACTGCACCAGAGCAAGCAGGCTGTCTGTAAACATCTCGGTATGAATCCCCAGATCCTGTCGGTCATGCAGGTTGTTCAAGACGGCTTGCGGCACTTCACCGATACCGATCTGGATGGTAGCTCCGTCTTCCACCAAGGCTGCCACGTTTTCGCCGATACGCTTGGATATATCGTTGATTTCTTCGCTGCGCACCTCCAAGATCGCAACGTCCACCGGCACGAGAACATCCATGTCGTGTACGCTCACAAAGCTGTCACCCAAGGTGCGCGGCATCTGCGGGTTGACTTGGGCGATGACCAGGGCGGCATTTTCAATGGCGCTTTTGACAATATCGACCGAGACGCCCAAACTGCAAAGACCGTTGATATCCGGAGTGCTCACGTGCACCAACGCCACATCCAGCGGGAGTCGTCCGCTCTGAAACAACCTGGGTATATCATGCAAAGATATGGGCGTATAATCACCCAATCCCTTTTGCACCACATCGCGTACATTATCAGCGATAAAAAAGGTGTTGACCCGAAAGGCCTGCACCATCTTTGGATCGGCGTAGGGCGCCTCACCCATCGTCAGAAGATGTACGATCTCGATATCTGCCAAATCTCGATGCCTTTTGACCAGAGACCGAACGAGATCTTCGGGTTGGGCGCAACCCGAACCGACAAACACCCTCTGGCCGGGACGCACTTTCGATACCGCCTGTTCAGGTGTAGATACCATATCCTGGTAGCGTTCCTGCCAGTGCAAATCTTCCAACGTTACGATACGATCATTCATGACTCGCCTTCCGAGATGGCCATATGCGCATCAACCACCATGGGCTCTCCACCGGTCAGACCCACCGTGTACGGGTTGATTTCGATTTCGGCGATTTGGGGGAAATCCGTTACCAGCTGGCTGATGCGCTGCAATCCTCTCGAGATCGACGGAATATCCACGCCGGATTGTCCTCGAGCCCCTTTGAGCAATTGATAAGATCGGGTGCTTTTGAGCATTTGAGCGGCTTCGTCGGCGGTAATAGGCGCCAATCCAAAAGCCACGTCCTCCAACACCTCGACAAAGATACCCCCCAGGCCGAACATCAACATGGGACCAAACTGGGGATCTCTGCGCATTCCAATCACCACCTCCAGCCCTCTGGGACACATCTTTTCGATGTAAATACCTTCCAATCGGGCCCGGGGAGCGTAGCGCTGCAACCGAAACATCAACAACTCGAAAGTCTCTTGGATTTGCTCAGGGTCTGAGAGACTCAACTTAACCCCGCCTACATCGGACTTGTGAATGATGTCCGGAGAAACCATTTTCATGGCCACCGGATAACCGATCTTCTCGGCCGCCTCGGCTGCGGTTCTCGCATCCGCAACCATGATACCCTCGGGCACCCTGAAATCGTAGGCCCGCAGTATCTCCTTGGCCCTGACTTCGGATACTTCAAAGCCGCCCGTCCTTCTTTGCCGGGTTATCAATCGTTCCACCCGGCGGCGGTTTACCGGAAATCGGGTGATAATCCTGGGAGGTCGGGCGCGCCAAGCCGCATAGTCGCGCATGGCTTTGAGGGCCGCCACCGCCCTCTGCGGGGAGGGATAATCGGGAAGGTTGGCATTGACCAAGTCCTCCCGACCCGGCATGACGTCCGCGCTGCCGAGCACTACAACCAACATAGTTTTATCATCACGCACGCTGTCTGCAACGACTTTTGCGGACTCGGTGGGCCGGGTCATGGCGTGGGGGGTGAGAATCATAATCATGGCGTCCACCGAATCATCTTCCTGGGCTATCCGCACCGCGGTGGCATAACGTTTCGTGTCCGCGTCTCCCAAGACATCGATGGGATTGTTGATGTTGGTCGGCAGCGGCAGGTTTTTACGCAAAGCCACCATCGTTTCGGTTTTCAATTGCGCCAGCTGCAGACCGGATCGGTCCAAAGCGTCCGCCGCTCCCACACCCGGCCCTCCTCCATTGGACACAACCACCACCCGATCTCCCTTGGGCAAAGGCTGCATGGCAAGCGCAGTGGCGTAGTCAAACAGCGACTCCAGGCTTTCGGCGCGTATGATTCCGGATCGCCTGAACGCCGCCACATACGCGATATCTTCACCCGGCTTGAAGCCCGTATGCAAGGCCGCGGCCCGCATTCCTGCCTGGGTGGTCGCCGATCGATAAATGACCACGGGTTTGACAGACGCCAAGGCTTCGGCAGCTTTAATGAAAGCATCCCCCGAACGAATGCTCTCTAAATATCCGACCACTACTTTTGTATCTTCGTCCTGGGCGAAAAACCTCAACCAATCCACTTCTCCCAAGCCGGCCTTGTTGCCGATGCTGGCGACTTTCGCCAATCCCAGCTTTCTTGCGTTGGCCCAATCCAAAATGGCGGTGCATACCGCTCCCGATTCGGAAAGAACCGAAATTCCACCGGTGCGGGGCATGTACTTTGCAAACGATGCGTTCATCTTATGTTGAGTATTGATAACCCCCAAGGAGCGGGGACCCAACAACAATACCCGATTGTCGTCGCACAGCTTGGCGATCTCGTTTTCCCATTGAAGCCCGCGCTCTGAGGATTCTTTGAATCCGGCCGAGATCACCACCACCGCTCTCGCTCCCACCCCGATGGACTGCGCCACTGCGTCTTTTACCTGCACCGCCGGAACGGTAATCACACTCAACTCGATTTTCTCCGGGCATTTTTGAATCGAGCTACAACAGGGAATATTGAGGATTTTCTCGCTGGTTGGATTCACCGGGATGATTTTTCCCGTATACCCTCCATCGATCAGATTTCGCAACACCGCATGGCCGACTTTCTCTTGATTGGCGGAGGCGCCCACAATGGCGACGCTTTCGGGTTTCAGGAGCGAATCCAACTTCACTTTTCACCTTCTTTCGATAAAACTCCGTCAAAATGAAAAGAAATCGAGAAAACCCCGTCTTCCAACCTGCTTCGCACATTGAAGCCGCTGTTTGTGATGATTCGCATCATCTTTTGATTGGTGGCCAACACCTCGGCGGTAAATCCGGTAATGCCGCGCTCCTTGGCGATTTGAATCAATGTCCGAAACAGATAGGTCCCAATTCCCTTTCCCTGCCAATCGGGATGCACTGTAAACGCCAACTCCGCCAGGTTGGTGCCCCGGTCGAGAAACCAACGGCCCACAGCGATGAGCTTTTCATCGGGTTCGTCCCCCGACCATCCCGCAATGGCGAACTTCTCCTCATAATCGAGCACCACCAAAGGTTGGGCTTTCTCGTGTGGAAGGGTATGCACCGCACCCATGAAACGGTAATACACGTCTTCAGCACGAAGATTGTAAAAAAACTCGCGTAACGATTCTTCATCCACCGCAGTGATGGGCCGAAACTCTACGTTCGGACCCTCCTGGGTGTTCATCACCCAACGTGAGGTTTTTACGTACTGTATACCGGTCTTGGGCGGCAGCTTTTGATCTTTGTAGACATAATTGAGCCGTTTGGCTTCCTCCAACAACGATTCTCTGAAGTCGGGATGGGCCACATTGATCAACGCCATGGCTCGTTTTCGGATGTTTTTCCCATGTAGATAGGCAATACCATGCTCGGTGACCACATAGTGGACGTCTCCGCGGGTGGTGACCACACCCGCTCCCGGAGAAAGCATCGGAACAATCCGACTCACCGTACCGCTCTTGGCGGTAGAAGGAAGTGCGATGATGGGCCGACCGTTTTTGGCCAAAGCCGCTCCCCGGATGAAATCCGCCTGCCCTCCAATGCCCGAATAAAATTTGTGACCCAACGAGTCCGCACATACTTGACCGGTCAAATCGATCTCAAGAGCCGAGTTGATGGCTACCATGTTGTCGTTGTGCGAGATGTTGCGAGGATCCGAAACATAATCGGTCGGATAAAACTCAAATTGTGGATTGTTGTGGATGGTATCGTACAGGCGCTTGGTGCCCATACAAAAAGCCGCCACAGTTTTCCACCGATGAAAGCTCTTTTTCGAGTTATTGATGACTCCACACTCATACAAGTCGATGAGCCCATCTGAAAACATTTCGGTGTGTACTCCCAAATCCCGCTTGTCTTTCAGATGACTGAGCACCGCGTTGGGGATGGTGCCGATTCCGGCCTGGATGGTGGCTCCATTGGGCACCAGACGAGAAACATAAAATCCAATTTGCTCGGCTATTGCGTCGGGTTGTTCGGATTGAAACTCGATGATCGGCTCGTTGTACTCCACAATGGCGTCGAAATCATCAATATGCACGAAACTGTTGCCCATGGTTCGGGGCATCTGTGGGTTTACTTGCGCAACAACATAGCCCGCGTGCTTTACGGCCGCCCGCATGGTCTCTACCGATACACCCAAAGAACAATTGCCGAACTCGTCCGGTACGGTTGTCTGCACCAAGGCGACATCGATACGCAATCTTCCGTTTTTGATGATACGCGGTATTTCAGACAAAAAAATGGGGGTGTAGTCCGCCTCTCCTTTTCCGACCGCATCCCGCGCGGCTCTACCGATAAAAAACGTATTGAGCCGAAACATGTCTCGAAAAGAGCTATCGGTATAGGGAGATACGTTCAGCGATACCAAGTGCAACACCTCGGTATCCGCGATATTTTTCGGAAATTTCGATAGATTGCGAACCAGGTATTGTGGTTCTGCGCACCCCGTTCCGATGAATATACGGCTACCAGGTTTGATGCGCTGAAATGCCCTTTCTACACTGCACAGGCGATTCTCATAGCGTTCCTTGAGCCCGGGAATTCTCCACTGCATGGCGTTTGCACCCTTTGGGTAATACATACCAGATTTTTAGACACAAAGTGAAATACTATGCGCAGAGGCGCCGGTTGCAACCTTTTTTTATCGTAACCGGCAAGAGTCGATACGATTTGAGACGAACACCAGCTAGAATGCCTGAAGATACGCCAACGTAAACCACTCGATGATTCTGTCCGAACGAAATCCCGCGCCTACTGGGACACCGACATCCAATCTTACAGTACCGCGATCAAATTGGGGGAAAAGACCCCTAATGCCAAAACCCACGCTCTGACGGTAGGCAAAATCGTTCGCATTGGTAAATCCATACGCGCTGCCGCCGTCATAAAATACCACAAACCCAAAGTGCATGGTGTAAAGCACCAGAGGAAGTGAGCGAAACTCGACATTCACGTTCAACAACCTGGGACCGCTCAAATAATTGGATGCAAATCCTCGCAAGGTATTGTTGCCGCCCAAATAGAACAAGGATCTCGATAAACTGTATTGGCTGTAGGCATAAAGCAGGCGGGTACAAAGCCGGCCTATCCCGAACAGCTCAGGAGTAATATTGTACAACTGAAATTGCGCCACCTGGTTGATCCATTCGCTGGAGGCGTCCTTCAACCCATGATCGGGTTGCCAGCGTGCGGAAAGCGCTGCACCCAATGACAAAATATTGCCCCCAAGCAACCACTGATATCCTAAATCCAGATAGAGTTTTACGAATTCTTGATCAAAACCAAAAACCCGGTTGGACCAGGATGCTTCCAAGGTAGCCCGCGGACCGAAACGGTAATCTTCCGTAAGGCCATAGGTCTGGATATTCATGAAACGCCGGTAGGTCGCCTCGTAAAAGCTCACCGACGCCACCAGTGATCCAGCTTGGTCATCAACGGGCAATGCGTAATCAATAAAAGCTTGTTCGACCGGCTCCGGCACAACCGGGAAATCTTTATTCAATGAGTATTTTCTCGAAAAGATGCTGTATCCAAACGATACATTGGTCTTCCACTTCAAACCAAAAGATCGAGCCACCACGGCTTGGGCATCGAGGCTTTTATAATCGTAGATATAGTCAATCGGCCACTCTTGAACCCCATCCGTAATGACGACTTGATCGATTCCATTTTCTCGATATTTCCGTTCGGTGCCCAGATCGAAGCTGCCTTTGACCGAAAACGCCCACTTGGATAGCACTGAGTACAACGGTTTGCCCAAGTATAAGCTTCCGGTGGCGCCTTCAACTTCTTCCTTGCGATGATTGGTTCTCAATCCCAATGACTCCACCAAGGACAATCTGCTGCCAAACAAACGAGGTACTTGATAAAACTGCGCCAAGTAGAACGTGTCGCGGTCAAACCTGGTGATGAGACCCACTTGTTGGTTGTAACCCAAAAAGTTTTGCTCGGTGGGCATAAAGGAAAGGTAGTTAAGCACCCCGCCACCAAAATTGAAATCCGAATTGATGCGGATGCTCCACAGATCCTTGGTAATGATCACCACTTTTACGCGATCGGGACTGCTGCCCGAAGCAGCCATGATCCGCACAATCGAAAAAACCATGGGGAAATCCCTGAGATTACGAGCGCTTTCCGCTATACGTTCCCCGTCAAACCGGCTGCCTACATGAAACAAAAGCTCTTGGCGTATGATGTGCTCTCTGGTCACCACATGAAAGACATTGAGAAAATCCGGCCATGGATCCGTCTTTTCCACAATCGGATGTCTCAAAACGATGATATCCTCGATGATCTTGCCTTCCGGCTTGGGATCGGGACGCATCGAGAGGGTTTCAAACGATCTCTCAACGAGTTCTTGCTCGTAGGCTCTTTGCTTATCGCCGGCAACCGCCGCCAGGGCAACCAACAACCATATTCCCACTCCCCCAAAAAAAGCGGTGAGCCGGCAAGCGTCCATCATCTGCCTGGGCGCAATGTTGATTGTTCGCGTTGGATTCGCTCGAGCTCCTCCTTATGGGTAACGCTGTAGCGCGCCCAGGGGCGGGCTTTGAGCCGCGCATAGCCTATGGGCTCCAAGGTGCCCTCGCAGAGACCATACTCATCATTGTCGAATTTCTTCAAAGCACGTTCGATCTCGCGTAAGAGCTTTACTTCCTTGTCGAGAATTCGAAGTTGAACATCCTGCTCCTGCCCGGCTGCCGCCTGATCCAACTCTTCGATGATTTCGCTCGGATCCACGGCCGAATCCCTATCGCGTCTCTCAATAATGGATCGGCGCAGCTCGTCTCTCTTTTGTTCGAGTATTTTTTTGAGCTCTTTGGTTTGAGAAGTCGTCAACCCATTTACTGACTTTCGTGATGTCACCATTCTGGTTGTCTCCTTTTCGTGTTCAGGAAATACCCAGGCACAACGATTTAATATATGGAAATGTACAACAAAAAACCACAAAAATCGACCAAAAATCGTCCTGGCGAAACCACCGAAGTCACGGATCAATTTTGGTTTTCCGCTTCGAGATGACCGACTTCGGCAATTGATTAATGTACAGCTGCTACCTAAATTGAGTATAATGTTCTTCGGGTCACCATGACACAACTTCATGAAGCAGATACGATACAGCCATCCGAAGGCATACCACCCGCGGAACAGCCCATCAAAGGCGGATTCCGGGAGGTATGGAAGCTGGCCTACCCCGTAGTCGTCACCATGGCTTCCACCTCGCTCATGGGAGTCACCGACACCCTGTTTATGGGCCATGTGGGCACACCCGAGCAAGGGGCTGTAGGTTTAGGTGCGGTGTTATCCTGGGCCGTCATGTCGTTTTTCAATGGCACCATTACCTCGACCAATACGTTTGTGGCTCAGTTTTACGGAGCCGAAAAGTATCGCGACATCGGCCGCGTGCTCTGGCAGGCTCTCTATTTTGCTTTGTTTTCCGCACTGGTGGTCTGGTCTTTGGCATTGCCCAATACCTTTTTGGGTGTGCGCGCCATCGGTGCCTCAGATGAAGTAGCCGATTTCGCCGTCCATTACATCGACATCCGTTTGTCCGGCTCGGTTTTTTTGTTTATCAATTTTTGTGTGATCGGGTTTTTTCGCGGCACCGGCGATACCCGCACCCCGATGAAAATAGCGCTTTTTGCCAATGCCCTCAATATCGGCCTTACGTATTTGTTGGTGTTCGGGAAACTGGGTTTTCCCATCATGGGGGTTCGGGGTGCAGCCCTTGGAACAGTCATAAGTCAAGCGGTGGCTTGTGGAATTTTTATCATGTTGGTCATGGGCAAACGCCAACGTCGCTTTGACACCCGTAGATACCATGGTATCGATTGGCCGCTATTGCGCCGCTGGCTTCGAGTCGGCCTGCCTACCGGTGTTTGGTGGGTGCTTCAGATGGGAGGTTTCACTGTTTTTACCGTTTTTGTCTCTACCCTTGGAAACGATATTCTGGCCGGACATCAAATCGTGCGTCAGGTCATGCACCTTTCCTTTCTGCCCGGAACGGCTTTGGCCATCACCGCAACCGTCTTGGTAGGACAATACATCGGGGCAAAAGACATTCCTTCGGCTGCTCGTTCCGCTCGCACATCCATCAAGATCGGTCTGCTCATTATGGGTTCGATGGGCGGAATGTTTATGATTTTCAGACATTTTATCGCCGCACTATTTAGCCCTGACCCGGCCGTACAACAAGTAGCTTCCAACTTGTTTTTCTTTGTGGCCGTGTTCCAAACCGTCGACGCCATTGGAACGGTTTCCTCGGGAGCCATACGAGGAGCGGGTGATACCCGCTGGCCCATGGTGGTCTCGTTGGTGATGTCATGGCTGTTTTTCGTACCCAGTGTACTGATCCTGGGAAACCTTCTCGAAATGGGCATCTATGGCGCCTGGACCGGTGCAACTCTCCACATCTGCATTCTGGGGGCGCTCATGTTCGGCCGTTTTCGGGGAGGAAAATGGAAAAAGATGAAGATTTAAACAACTCTCATGACCAAGGCTTGACCTTAATAATAGGATCTGTATAGTAAATTTGAGTTTGAGGCGCGAATCTCGATCGTGTCTGTTGCGACCTTGGGTTTTGCTGTCAATATTGGAAACAATGTTTTAGAAACGCAACGGATTACAGTTTTCGAAGTTTCAAAAAGTGATATTTTGAAACGGTTTTTATTATGCAAAAACATGTCAGAGAAGAAAGGTCTTGGTGTCATGGAGCTCAAAGCGATGCAAGCAGCTCACCGGGTATTGGCAAGTTTGGAATACGAGCCGGTCGAGTTGAAAAACGGGTATGCCGGAAGAACCTTATATGCCGATTTATCAAAAAACCGGATCGAAATCAAACCAGTGACAGAATATATGAAAGATATCTTCACCGGCGGAAAGGGATTCGATCTTTATCTCATGTGGCATGCATTTGAGGGACCCATAGCCTGGAATGATCCTCTAAACGAGATCTGCATCTCGGCGGGTCCCCTGGGAGGATCACCTTCTTTTTCCGGCTCTGGCAAGAGCTTGGTGACCGGTATTTCTCCTACCACCGGATCCGTGATGGACTGCAATGTCGGAGGTCATTTCGGACCCTTGCTCAAGTTTTGCGGATTTGACGCCCTGGAAATACAGGGTAAGGCGGAAGAAGACGTGCTGGTGATCATCGATGGTAAAAATCACCGGATTACCATCGAATCCGCGCCCCATGAAGCCATCAACAGCGTGGAGCTCATGGAGCAGCTCCACCATATGTATGCAGACAATCGTGATGAGCTTCATAAGCTCAC
>JBFFBT010000040.1:0-26417 GCA_041560255.1 Myxococcota bacterium
CCAAAGGAATCGGATCCGGCTTGAGGGCCGAGGTGATCATCGACATGGGTCCTTCCGGAGGGCGTATTTCCATCAACCCTGTCGAAAGGGTTTGTTTCAGTCCTTTCCAGGTTCCGGGCTCGGCCAACAAGTCCTCCGCTTTCACCACCAAAAATCCACCGTCGGCTCGCATTAAAGAACCCGTCCGGATGCTCATGAAATCCAGCTCAATCCTGCCCAATCCGTCGGTGATCTGCTCGATGGTGCCGAACAGCCGGGTTACCGTAGGCGTATGCTCATACACCACCGGGCAGACTCTGCGCCGTTCGTTGTTGAGAAGAATATTGACTTTAAACGGAGCCAGGGGATCCGGCTGGGCGGAGGCATCCGCCAAGACCTCGGCGTCTTCCTGATTTTGTTCCTGCTCCTCTCGACGGGCAATGGCAGGTATCCTGTCTCGTAACGCTTCGGAAACCTCTTCCAAAAAGTCATCCACCGATGGATCCTTGAACTGAGAACGCATCTCGTCGATCATCGAGTCGATGATCTTCGATCCGGTTCTCCGATCGATCTCTTCGAGGTTTACCACCATCTCCCGAGCCATGTTGCGGGTACGCCGCTGTACTTGCTCGAGATCGGTACGCAATTGTTGATGTTTTCTGGCGATCTGTTGAAAACGACTGGAGGTCAAACTCCCTTTCTGAACCCTTTGCTCCAGCGCCGCCATGGGCTGCGGCTCGCCGTCGAATACCGGAAGAACGTCATGCTCCGTGATGGGCCCGCTTTGCACCTCCACGACCATAAAGTTGGATTCTTGTACTTTTTCTTTAAACACCGAGACCAGCTCATGCTCCTTGCGCTGGTAATCACTGATAATCCGATCACGCTCTTTTTGACAGGCTTCACTGGCCATAGCCCGCGGCAACTCACGCTTGATGGTCTTGACCAAACCCTCCATGGATTTTTTGAGTCGAACGGCACCACCGGGGTTCATCACCAAAAGCTTGGGGCGATCCGGCTCTTGAAAATTGTAGATATACACATAATCCCGCAAGGGTCTCCTGGGCTGCTTGAAGGTTTTGATAATATGCTTGGCCGTAGTGGTCCGGCCGCTTCCGCTGGGGCCCGAAATATACACATTGTATCCAGGGCTTTCCAGCCGCAACCCCAACTCGAGGGCCTGGATGGCCCTATCCTGACCGATGATATGGGTGCGATGCTTCGAGTAGTCCTTGGCGGGAGGCAAAGAGCGCGGATCGATGCGATTTCTCAATTTGGATGGAGGCAATCGAAGCTTCGTGTTGTTGATCAAACCGTTCGTTTTGCGTCTCATCCAAACCTCCCTGTCGCCCTATCTCAAAAAATTTTTCCGTTATTTGTACAAAATTTACGGTTCTTTCTCTCAAACCACACTCCTGTCTTCATACCAAGATTTCGATCAAAACGACAGTTTCCGGATTGGTTCCATATAAAGAAACCGTAAGGGTTCACCCGGGGTAGCGCTGACGTATGAGGTTTCGAGGACATGTCTGAGCAGGGTTTACAAGCAATCTGGGTTTGATTGCCTGTAAACCCGCGAGTTCCGCAGAGACCGAATGGGTCAACACTACCCCGGGTGAACCCTTACAAGAGACCGGTGCCGGTCTCGATTTTCTCTGCGGTTGCATGATACCCCGAAGCTCCCTGCGCGCAAAGTATGCAGAGAACAAAACCAAGGTGTCATGCATACACAGGCAAGCATGTCGGCAGGTAGACGGGCGCGAATTAAGAGTGATAGACATTTTGTCATAACTGACGTAGTGTTTGTTTTCAGAGCCCATATACGGGAAGGATATCCCCCATGAGCAGGGATACGCTTCGCAGCCAGGTTCTCGAGCAAATCAAAACCGGAGTTGATTCGACCCAAATCATTCGGGATCTTCAAGCCAAGGGCCTGGAAAAACACGCGGCAATCGAGCTGTACGACAGCGTGAGCATCGAAATGCACACCTTACCTGAAATGACGGGTACCGACGCATGGTGGCTGGTCGTGATTCTCGGTGCGTTCGGCACCGCAGTCGCGGGAGGGTTGCTATGGACCCTGGTGGTAGTGCTGACCGGAAGAGAAATGGGATTGGCGGCTTGGGGCATCGGTGCGCTATGCGGACTGGTAGTGGCTGTCTTGTCAAAGGGCAGAGACCATCCAGCCATGCAACTGCTTTCCGTGATCTCCAGCTTGGTAGGTATTCTCATCGGAAAGTATGGTACTTTTTGTTATATCATTACCCAGGCAACCATCGAGCAACAGGGAGCAGAAGCCGCCCGGCAATTGTCGTGGTATTCGATCGAGATGCTCGAGGCCTTTTTTACACAAATTCAACACACAGTCGGTCATCACGATTTGATGTGGATCGCTCTGGCCATGATAACGGCATGGAGCATGCCCAAACGCGCCGGGCATTGGATGATCGGAAAAAAGACAAAGTCCGATTGGCATGACGCTACACCCGACCAAGAACAAACCAAGGAACGATAAATTGAATTCGTGAACTCCACCCTGGGCGTATCTCACCAAAAATCTGATCAACACGAAAGGATTGACGCATGAAATATCCGGTTTGGTTGATGATGGTATATTGGGTTGGAATGATGATATTTACGGCCTGTGGCTCAGACAGCAACAACCAAGTACCTAGATTTGAAAAAACCAACTGCAAGTTTCCCTTGCACGTCACCCAAAAACAAGGCTCGACGGTCACCTGTGGAGATTTGGTGGTGTGGGAAAACCGGTCTGAACAAAAAAGCCGCACCATTCGATTGCATGTAGCCAGATTTCATGGTCAAGACAGCCATGCAAGCCCATTGGTGTATCTCATCGGCGGGCCGGGGGGCAGCGCCAAAGAGATGTCCGCCTATGTCAGCACGGCATTTGTCGATGCAATTGCAAACCCTGGAGACTTCATTATTTTTGATCAACGCGGCGTGGGCAAGTCCAATCCGTTTCTCTACTGCAACGAGCTGGATCAGTCTCTTCAAGAATTGGAGCCGGACTCCACTCCGGCAGAGCAAAAAACCGTCATGCTCGCGGCGCTCAAAGATTGCCGGGATCGCTTGATCTCCAGCGAGGTGGACCTCGGGGCCTATAATTCGGTCGAAAACGCGGTCGATGTGGACGAGCTTCGCACCGTGCTCGGATATGACACGATAAACCTTTGGGGTGGATCCTATGGTTCGCGTCTGGCGCTCGAGATCCTACGCAACCATGCGGATGGGCTTCGAAGCGCCGTCATCGAAGCCATCGCGCCCCCGCAAGCCGCTTGGAGCTTCGAAATCGGAAAAAATTTCGAAGACAGCCTGAGTCGTCTCTTCGATGCCTGCCATAACGATACGGCCTGTTTCGAAAAATACCAGGACCTCGATACCAAGCTCGAGAAAACCTATACCGATCTCAACGCAGAGCCGCTCACATTTCCACCCTACTCGGACAAGTTGACCGGCTACAAACTCTTGTCTATCCTTTTCAACTTCATGTATGTGTCCGACACCTTTCCGTATCTGCCCAAGCTGGTTCAGGCCGCTCATGATCGCAAGGCCGACGAAGTGCTCGACATTCTGGACCGGTTCAAATGGATTTTGGAAGGCGCCGACTTGTATTGGGGCATGCATGTATCGGTGGTGTGCCAGGATCACGTACGCTATATGCAACCCGAGGACCTGACACAAGCCTTCCAAAACGTACGCCCTGCGATCAAAGATGTCTTTTTACCCTACGCGGAAACCTTTGTCGAAATCTGCAAGGATTGGCCCATGGCGGCCTCCAATCCAAAGATCATGGATCCGGTGGTATCCGGCATACCCACCTTGATTTTCAATGGGGAGTTCGATCCCATCACCCCCGGCAGATACGGAGAAATGGTGGTAACCACCCTTACAAAAGGTCAGATGTTCGATTTCCCCAACACCGGCCATGGCACCAACAGCGAATGCGCTTTCAACCTCATGACGCAGTTTCTTGCCGACCCGGGGGCCAAAGCGGACGGCAGCTGCATACAAGATTTGGATCCGCTCATCTTCGAAGACCCGGCTCCATACGGATCGAACAACATCCGGCGGCCGGATCTGCTGCCACACAGGCTTATTTTCCGTTGATATCGGTGCCCTTGCATCGATCCAGCATTTCTTCGGCTTCCTCGAGGCCGGCGCCCTCTTTTTCGAAAATCAATATGCCTTGACGCTTTCGATCGACCACCAACCGGGTGACGTCCGGCCGGGCATAATGACCCGAGCAGTCGAAGTTTTGCCGCTCGGTTGCGACCCGCACAGGATCCAAGGCGGCCACGATCAGCTTTTCTTCATCCAACACCGGCTCCACCACCCATTGTCCGTCGGGACCGGCGATACATGACCCACCGTTTGCGAGCACCTTCGGACAGTTGTCCGCAAGCAACTTTTGGTGAGGTATTTTTAGAGGAATATCCACTTTTTTCATCAAACCACAGGCAGAGACTACATACGATCGCGCTTCTTTGGCGATAAAACGGGTGATATCCACCGTGTTATGGATACCCCCCGGCCATACCGCCACATGCAAATCTTCTCCCTGGGCATACAGGCTGCAACGCACCAGCGGCATCCAATTTTCCCAGCAATTGAGCCCTCCCAGCGTGAAATCACCCATGGAATGAACCCGTAAGCCATGACCGTCACCAATGGCCCAAACCAAGCGTTCTTCGTAAGTGGGCATGAGCTTGCGGTGCACCGAGCATATTTCGCCTCGAGAATCGACATACACCAAAGAGCAATAAAGGCTGTGGCCCCCCCGGTCCGAAGCGCGCTCGACACAACCCAGAAACACGCCGATTTGCAACTGTCCGGCCAACCGGCAAAGTCCGCCCAGATGCCCGGCATCGATCCGCACAGCCTGATCCAGGTAGTGCGCGTAGAAATCCTTCTGCACGGGTGAGTCGAAACGGGCCCCATCGGTGCGCTCGATCCAAAACGGGTAGCCGGGAAGCAACGCCTCGCCGAAAACCACCAAGCGGCAATCGGCCCGAGCCGCGGCCTCCACAAAACCCAATACCTTTTCGAGCGTCGCCTCGCGGTTTAACCAAACCGGACACATCTGGGCAATACCCACCATGAGTGTTTTGGAAATAGACGCATCACGTTTTTCGTGCATACAACACCTCGTTACTTCAATCGAACGGCCCACCCGATTGTACAACACACATCTTCGAGGTCAACCCAAGCGTGAGAACCCAACCTATCGACGGAAATTTGGTTTTGTACAATCTACAGGCAACCGCCCGAAATTGGAGCAACCCACGAGCAACTCAAGAGCTTTGAAGCTGTGTGTCGGGCAGTCGTCCGAAAAACATTTTCACTTATATTATCATAGGGATAACTCTATAAAGACAACAACCCAAAACCGATATACACAACGTCAGTCATCATTGGCATCAATCTTGCTTATCTTCTTACGACATGTACACCGGGGTAAACGTTCAGCCCAGGGTAGCGCTATCGCATGAGTTTTCGAGGACTTGTTTGAGCAGGACTTACAAGCAATCTGGGTTTGATTGCTCGTAAGTCCGCGAGTTCCGCAGAAACCGAATGCGTTTGCGCTACCCTGGGGCAAACGCTTTTACACCGGGTAAGCGTTCACCGGCACCTATATTGAAGGACGATGGCATGCTTTTTTGGAAAATCTTAGATGATGGGTTTTTCGAATACGAACTGTATTACCACGGCGAACGACCTCCGACCGGCCGAAAAAAAGAATTTCTTGACGAGCACGACGCCAAAAGTCTTTTAGCCTGGATTCTGAGGGAACCTTTCAAGCTGCAATTCATGCGGGACGTACTGTCAGGCTGTGCATGGCCCGGGTGCGATGCGCATGCTGATATGACCGAGTCAGAAATCATCGAGATCCTCGCCTGGGAGCTTGTAACGGGTCGGGTCATGATGGTGGAGCGTGAAAAACCCCACGCCGGCTGGACCTCGGCTGAGCAAACTGAAAAACCGGCTCAAAATCAGGAGCCGTCCGAGCAGGACGCGTTGCCTACAACCAGCTGGCTGGTTGTAAAAATGCTGGAAGATACAACCGGTACAGCGGCCGCCGGAGTGAAGCTTAGCATCAAGTTTGCAGACGGATACACCACCCAATTCCCAGCCGGTTTGACCGGCAGGCTCGACATCAGGGCCGTCGCGGCGGGGCTATGTGAAATCGGTTGCCAAGCCGAAGACCCATACATCGGAGACTGTTATTGTTACGTCGGAGAAGGAAAAGATCCAATCGAAAAGGATCCGGATCCAGTTTTTCAGGGCAAGACCAATATGACGGATGAGCATAAGCTCACCCGAGGATCCCACATCATCGAAGTGGTAGCGTATCGGGTCAAAGACTACGATACCCTGGAAAGCGTCGCCCAAGACCACGGCATGACAGCCGGGCAATTGGCGTATTTCAACTACGGAGTCAAGAACCCGGACGAGATCAACCGCATGCTGTTTTACAATGTGGGATGTGATCTTAAAACCGATGATGGTAGGTGTTTTCGATTCGAATCGTCCAACACTCCCGGACTCATTTACATCCCCAAACACTGGTCCGGCCTCAAGCTCGAGTCCGGTCGGGAGCACATAGTACGGCTCAAACAAATCCGGCCGGTTATCCGCATCGACTGCGAGTTGGATCTGGACGATCCGGAAATCCGAAACGATGCTATCTGCTTGGAAACCTTGGATGGCACCTGGAAACATAAGATACCCGTCAAAGATCTGGAGGAAGTCGAAGAAAACCTGGTGCAGCTCATCTTTCCCAAACCACCCGAGGGATACCGCCTCAACTTGGTGCAGGATCACAAAAAAGATCGGGAGCGGTACATGCTGCTTCAAGATTTCGACCTCGAAGATGTGCTTCAATTCGACTTCGAAAACCTGTAAAGCATGAAATACGACGAACCTTCAAACCCGGGAGTAAACCATGATGCGGACGCAAACAAGATTTTTCTGGATATTCGGACTTTTGGCAATCCTGCCGTCAATCGGATGCAAAGAGAAACCCAACCAGGCAATTCCCGCCCAATCGGCCGCAGAGAAAAAAACAGAGGTCAAAGAACATTCGCTCGAAGTCTACGGAGATCCGGACATTTTCAATCAACCCAGGCTGCAGTTTGTCTGGCATCACCAGAATTACAGCGAAAAAAACAAAAGGGATTGCATCTGGAGTATCAAAACAGACGGGACCGACCTAAGAAAAGTGCTGCCTGACAAACTGCTTTACACCCACGGCGCAGGCATCAGCCATAAACCCATACGCTCTCCCGACAACCGCTACCTGGTGGTCTCCATGTTCAGTGACGGTCCCATCCTGAAAGAGCTTTTCGATCTGAAAACCATGACGGTCAAAACCATCGCCACCGGAGGATTCAAGCCCAACTTTCAATGGACCCCCGACAGCAAAAAGATCATTTTCGTATTGAACGGAGACCTGGTCGAATACGATCTGGAAACCGAAAAGCTTGCCAAACGAAAACCGATTTACTCTTTCGGGTTTTACCTTACGAACAACGACAACCGTTTATACGCCGTTACCGAAGATGGATTCAAAATCCACGATTTTCAAGGCAACTTGATCAAGCGGGTAAGCTTTACCAAAAAAATCGTCAACTTCGGTCATGCCGTATCACCGGACGGAAAGCTCATGTTGTACCATGTCGGATCCCATGCATACATCATCAACACCGACGATCCCAACAATCCTATCTTTCAAGACAAACCCAAATGGATGTACAAACATGCCTCTTTCAGCCCGGACAATAAAACCCTGTTTTTCAGCACCGGATATCTAGAAAAGTTGGACATCATAAACAAGAAATCAAAAATTATTTTCGGGCCTAAAAACGGCCTTTCAGCATCCTATGTCACATTAATCAACACTCAGGAAAAATAAAATGGACACGGCGAATAAAAAGCGCCCCAAGGCGGGCACACTGGCATATCCCCTGTTGATGACCGGCTATATGCTCTCCAATCAAAATACCAACAACAAAAAAGATCCGCCTCGATCCGCCGGCGCTTTTGTAAGGCCGAGCGAGTACCGAGATCTCGAGCCTATCATAAACCGCTTGGTGTACGTGCCCGACCCGACCGGAGCGCATGCTCCATATGCGGCGTTTCGGACCAACGCTCTGGGCATGCTGTACATGCTACGCACCAACTTCGAAAGCTACAAAACCAGGCCCCGGGGCGTGGTCGCAAAACACGACATACCGGGCGATGACGGTAAGCCCCACAAAATGCTCGGCATCAAAAACCGATTTATCGTAGTCCCCAAGGAGATCGTTCTGGGCAGCTTGGGGGTGTTCGACAAAAACTGGGCTTATGAAATCGGAAGCTTTCTGGCCGGAGAAAAAGATCGAGGCGACCAAAACCTGGGCAACTCTACGGGAACAACGCTCATCACCCAGGTGGTGTACAAAAAACACCTGCGTAAACCTTATCCCAAACCCCGGGATCAAGACGTCCAAGACACCGACGAAGAATACCGGGATTGGTATCGAGACCTCAAAGAAGACAAAAAGCTGCACGTCTTCGTTCTCCCCAAAACCAGAGGCATTGTTTTTATGTTTTCAAATGATATTTTCACAGATGCGACAATTAAAGTCTGGTTACCCTCTAAAGATCCTAAACATGATCACACCTTTCAAACGACGGTGAAAAAAGATAAATCCGGCTTGGTGTATGCAACTCTATTCGGCACACCGGCCGACTTTCGATTACCCGAAGAAAAAGGCAAAAACGATAATGACAAACCAAGAAACTTGTACACAATTAAAGTCGAACTACCAAGAAACTTTCCAAACGAGCTACCACAAAATCAAACTCTAAAAGAAAAAAACTATTACTGGCTCAAAGAGAAAGTCCGGTTTGCAATCCGCACGGCGGCGGGCGAGTTTGACATCATCAACTGCGACCCCATCTCGCTCGAAGAGTCGATCATGACCCAGTTTTCGACGCTCTATGCGGACAAAATCCGGCTCGCCAAACGAAAAGAAAGCGCCTTTTCATCACCAAACGATCCTCAAGATCCAACCCCAAACCAGACCGAAGCCATCGACGCCCTGCCCGAGGCGCTCGACTCCTGGTCCAAGTCCATGTCGTGGGCCTACAACAAGGCCAAGATGTCTGTGGCCTATCTCAACGACAGCCTGCCTGAAAACCGGGATAAGATGCTCATCGACTTGATCTACAACGAGCTCGAGCTGAGCGAAGTTCCATTTGTCAGGGCGGCCAAAAAGTCCATCGATCTATTCTATGGTCTTGAAAGCCTGCGGGGCAAATGGAGAAATTTCATACGAGACAAGTTGTTTACATCCATGTTCGACCAAGCGGAAAAGGCCGTATGGTCCAACCTCAAGGTCAACTTTAAAGACGCCCCTTGGCTGGACGGGCTCAAGCTTTCGGACGATGCTTTGATTTATAGGGTCAAAAACCTGGAGGGAAAAAACCTCGGCGAACTCAAACAGCTGGTCGTCGAGCCCCGAAAAAACAAACTTTCGACTTTGGCGGAAAAGACGTCAAAGGCCTTTGCCGCCATCGACACCGGCTTGTCCTACTACCAAACCGCACTCAGCATGCACGAGCTTGTCGATGCACACAAAGATCAAAAAAAAATCCAGGCCAAGCTCACCGAGTTGACCGAGGATTATACCAGATCTTTTTCGGATCACCCTTCTCGTGAGGGCCTGGGAATGCTCGAAAAATACCGCCTCAACACCATCGCGTCCCGGCTCGTGGTCGACCAAAAACACATTGCTCTGATCAACCAAGCCATCGACGCCACCCTGGGAACCCTCGCGTTGGTGCCGTTAGCAGGCGCTGCGGCCGAGCTGATGCTCACGATAAAAAAAGCCGGCGGTCTGTTGTACGACATATACACCTTGGTCCTGGAAGCCGTATCCGATGAGTTCGAGAGGGTGATAGACAATCTATCGGGAGCCACCGAGATCAACAACGATCTGGCCATCGAGGCCTATGAACAAGATCCAAACGATCGGGGCCGTCACAATTTGGAGCTGCAACACCGGATCCGGGCCGAAGTGCTCTACAGCTTGGTGAGGCTTTTGTTACGGGCTTCACTCGACCGGCAATGCCGCAACTCGGACAACAGCCTGAATCTCGAAAAATACAAACACAAGCTCAGAGACGATTATCGGTTGCAGGATTTCATCCGGCTTTTCGTGCTGCAAGATGGATGGGAAACGGCGCTCAGACCGCTCATCCCCGTGCGTCTGGATACGTTTTGGCTTTCCGCCTTGGGCATGCACGGCCATTACGGCAATGTAGAAGACCTTGAGCAGTCCCTGGGATTTGGCGGGGGAAAGCCGGTCGAAGTGGATCTCGATTATCCCAACAGCATGTATCTTTTTGGTATGGCTGGAAAGATGTACGACCGGTTGTGTAAAGAAAACGTCATCGCAAGCTTTCAAAAGCCGCTTCCCATCCACTGCATGACCAGCCCGGACATCGATAGGTTTACAGAAGCTTTCGAGCTGACCTACGACGCTGTGCAAAACCGGCACATCGTGTTTTCGCGCGTATACTACCGAAAATCTGATTTCGACACACGAACCGACCCGGACAACCTGGGCTGGAGACCGGTAAAAAGAGACACCCGTCTTACACCCAGCGACCATATCCGGGTAATCGTGGTTTTCAAAGAAAATCTTCCCAAAAAATTGTATCCGATCAGCCTGCAGATAAACCGGATCGGCCCGCATACCGCGATAGGCGGACCTTTGTACAAGGACTTCATCAAGGTCTTGGACGAAAAGGAGCTTTTGAAGTCCGAAATGGGTCTCAAGGATCGGCAAGGCCGTCCCATCAAAGCCGGGCGGTTGGGCTGTGTGTTGTTCCCCTTTTACCACTACGGCAACTTGTTGCTCGCAGGCATCAAACCTTTTGGAGAAAAGAAAGAAAGCTATCGTATCAGGCAATACGGAAAAATCGATATCGAGATCGCCTTTCACATCAAGGCCGCGGGCAGCGACGATTTCGAGGCCATAGAGATCAACTCCGAGGGACAAGAGAGTTGCCTGCTGTCCATCGATCTGATTCGTCATCCCGAGCACAAGCACCTGTTCGAACCGGGTTATTACGTCAAAAAAACCGAGGCAAGATCCTATCTGCGCCTTTTCACCCCACCCGGACCGGACATGCAACAGGAAGCCGGCGATCTGCATGTTGCCTGTAAGCTTGGTCCCCGCCACTGGCTTACTCCCATCGACAAGGGCAGCATCGACGAGCTTACCCTCATCGAGCAGGCGCTCGAAAGCATCGAGGGAGCCAAAGAAATCGGATCGCGCCGGATGAGCACAAAACCCATAGGCAGCATTCAAAAAGAGATCCTGAGCTTTGCGGGAAAATACCGAAGCGGAGTTGGACCGGTGTTTGTGCGCATAGGCACAGACGACTCGGATCCCGGCAGGTTTTTTCTCTGTACGGGCGCCGCCTACATGGATACGATAACTTCTCATGATTTTAGCTGGAAGGAGCAGGTGGATCTGTATGTCACCTTCTGGACCACCCATATCCAGAAAGAAACCTACCAGAAAGTCGGCCTGAACTGGCGATCCCTGCCTCTCGATCTCAGCCTGCAAAACCGGGTCGGCTGGAAGCGCGGCCCAGGACCCAGCGCAAGATTTGTCGAGGCGCCGGGTCCACGTTACCGTGCCGACCTCCAATTTTGCGCCACCCTGAATCCGGCCCAAAAAACCATCTGGGTCGATCCCGGCTATCGCCTGCGTGGCGTAGGACCCCAAGCCTTTGCGGCGTATATCCAGGATATTTTTCAAACCGGACACCAAAGTTTTACAAACATGCCGGTAGATGATCTTTTCGACTCGAGTCAATCCACCCTGCCTCGAGAAAAAGTCAACGGCTTCATCGATCAGATCGACGGCCCGCTCAAGGGTTACATCCGCGAAAACTCTCACGACAAACGGGTACAAGAGCTTACCAACCTGTTCGATCGGGACATCTACTTGTATGCGGCGGCTTTCTCGCTGTACTACCATCGCCCGGGAGACCATGCCTTGACCTTCGGGCTTCGGCCTTTCGGGCAGATGCCCGTATCCCCAAGATCATTTTCGCTAGCGCTTAGGGATCTTTGCGGCCCTCCGGGCGCGGAAATCCATATCGACAAGATCATGACACCGGACGGCAGCGAGCTCTCCATACACTTTCCGGCCCCCAAAGATGGATACGATCCCCGACATGCACCCTGGGCGGCAGGCCTTGATACGAACGAAAGAAAACACGCAATCGATCGATGGATCCAATCATCCCCGACTCGGAACGAACCTGAGGACGGGCTTATCCGGTCGTGACAAAAGAAAAAAAGAGGTCTACACTCCGGAACGAATGAAAACACGATTTGAAAATATACTAAAATCAAGGGAGGTTACAATGAAATCTGGAGCTTTGTTTATGATGATCACGGGGATGTGGCTGCTGCCAAGCTGCGATCCCGATCTACAAGGCATATGCAACACCAATGACGAATGCGTAGAAGGCTATCTGTGCGACCAAAAAAACCAGTGCGTACCGGTCGATCAGAAAAAACTCGAGATTTTGACCACCAAGCTGGATGACGCTGTCACGGGGGAAGAATACACCCACGTTTTGCTGCTGCGAGGCGGCCTCGATCCTCTACACGTGGAAATCTCGACCGGTCCCGGTTGGATGAAAGCCCAAGAAAACCCCGAAACCGGCATGTGGAAACTTACCGGAATCCCCGATACCTACCAAAAAGACCCCGTGGCTGTAAAGCTCAAGGTGACGGACAGCTCCATCGGCGATGGGCAGACCACAGACAGCCAAGATCTTTCGATCCGGGTGTTGCACTGCATTCCGGGAAACAATCCCACAGAAGCCTGCTCCAAGAAGGGAGTCTGCATGGATGACGGCCTATGTGACTGCAACATTGGCTATGCGGGGGCTCAATGCGCTGTATGCGACACAGAAGAAGGTTATGAACGCAACCCAACCGGCGAATGCGTACGCTATGAGTACAAATGCTCGCAAGCAGGCGTATGCGGAGCGAACGTGCTGCGCTGCGAATGTGTGGACAAGGTGTGCGAAGATCTACAAGATTGCGATCAGGTCGCGGATTGCATCCCATCCGAAGTTTGCGTCGCCGGTGGACAATACTACGAATGCAATGATTGCGAAGGACAAGGCTGTCAAGACGGCACATGCAACCAGTGCAGCGAAGGTGCTTGCTGCGACAACGGAAACATCCAGACCGACACAACCGTCACCTGCGATACCTGGAAAGAGTACAAATGCAGCGGCTCTGCATGCGGAGCGCAACGACTGGAAGGCACCTTTGTACAAAAATGCGACGGCAAAACATCCGGGTGCAACGGGACGACAACCGAGAGCTGGAAAGCACTTTCAAAATGCGCAAACACCGCAATCTGCAACCTGAGCGCCAGCGACACCCCGCCGGTGTGCACCGTATGCCAACATGGATGCGCAAACGGGAAATGCCTCGAATGCGATCCATCCAAAGACGGCTGCTGTACCCCCGAAGGTTTTACGATCCAAGGCTGCTGGTACGACAAAGACATGAAACTGGCCTGGCAGGATCCGCCGTTTGAAAAAGAAATGAACTGGGAAGAAGCCAAAGGTGCATGCAAGATTATGGAATTGGGGGGAAAGTCCGATTGGAGACTTCCAAACATAACTGAGCTTCGATCACTGATAAGAGGGTGCAACGAGACTCAAGTTTCCTCTACCAGTACTGGCATATGTCGAGTATTAGATAACTGTATAGATAAAACAGATTGCTGGTCCGAAGACGAATGTGATGGATGCAAATGGGATGAAGGACCTAATGAAGGATGCTACCAAACCTCGGAATTAAATGGACCTTGTTCCGTATTTTGGTCAACTTCAAATGCAATAGGACCCATCTCTAACGCATGGAATGTCAATTTCGGCTACGGTTCGATTAGAAACTGGTACAGTAAAAACAACATAAGAACCCGTTGTGTGCGCAACGGACCATCGTAGTACATCGAACAGGTGCCGATATGGGGCTTTGAGTCGTTAAGCGATTATTTTGCAAACTGCCGGATGAAATGCTCGGGGTTGAGTGTCTCTCCGGTGGCCTGGACGAGCAGACGATCCCAGCGCAGGCTTCTTCCAGGCGCGAAGATCTTTTCTTTCAAAAAGACTCCCACGTCTTTGCGCCCTACGAGTTGCATGTCTGCAATCGGCTTACCCTGGTAAAACGTCTTGGCGATATGCGCTAGCAGTTGACTGGCCATGAGCTCTCCCAGCAAGTAATTGTGGTAGTACACCGGCCAGTTGGCGATGTGGATCTTGGCGGCCCAGTTGGGGTGATCCCAGTCGTCGGGCGGGGTGATGCGCTGGTACCTCTTTTTGAGATCCCACCAGAGCTTGTTGAGGTTTTGATCGGGGTCGCGGTACAGCTCCTTTTCGAAGTGTCGCATGACCAGAGACCAACGGGCAAACACCAGCATGGAGAGCTTGAGCTCAAACGCCAACCGGCCGTCGAGCTTTTGGGTCTCCCGTGGATCGAGGCCCAGCATGGCCTGTAAAAAGTGGGTTTGACGGGTCAACCGCCCGAAAAAGTTGGCGGCCGCCTCGGTGGCAAACGAGTGCGCGGGCGCCCGCAGCAACCAGGCCAGTGTGCGATCGTTGTACTTGTCGTACACCGCGTGGCCCAGCTCGTGCAGCAGGGTGCTTACCCACTTTTCGGTGTTTTCGAGGTTGGCGAGGATGCGCACGTCTCCCTCGCGATCGATATCCGTGCAATAGGCGTGCGGCATCTTGCCGGGTTTTTCGTAAAGATCGGAGCGATCCAAAATATCCTGGACCTCGAAACCCATGCCTTGAAAAAACTCGGCCGCCAAGGTTTTGGGATCCACATCCTTGAAATACCGATCCAGATCCAGATTTCCGATGACCGGCGCTTCTTGAAAAAACGGATCTTCGTAATGCCAGGGTCTAAGGTCTTTGACCGCAATCCCGTAGCGATCCGCAAAGTGTTGATCGATCTTCTGTTTCAGCCCGGCATAGGGCCGATCCGTACCGGCGGCCAAACCATCGAAAATACGCTCGATCTGGGCGGGATCCTGCTCCAAGAGGGTCAGGCGCATGGTGTAAAAATCCGTATAACCCAACTTGCGGGCGAGCGAATTGCGCAATTTGACCAACTCGAGGAGCTTGTGCTTGATAAGCTTTCCTCTGGCTTGAAATCCCTCCCAAGCCGCTTTGCGCACCCCGGAGTCGACCGATGATCGCAGGATGTCGTATATGTCGCTGTCGGCAAGCTGCCGGCCCTCCACCACCGCCCGATAACCATTGAATATTTTTTGAATTTCAGCGGATAACGCGGTCATTTTTTCAAGCAGCGGCTTGTCCACCTGGTTTTCTTGGTACGATAAAGACAGGATTTCGAGCTGTCTTCGAAGCCGCTGATCGGTGATTTTACCGCTCTTTTGGGCTTGCTTGAGAAAGGCATAATCCTCGGGATCAGCGTGCAAGGCCCTGATTTTGTACTCCAATGACGCCGTCATTTGGTAGGCCGCCTCGTCCCCGTTGGTGGTGGCCCGCCAGTATGCCAGGTTGTTTTCTTTCTCCAGCCGGGACATTTCGGCAACATGCCGGTCGATGAAGCTTTCGAGTAATTTCTCGGCCTCGACGGTGGTCATCGCGGACTCGAGAGGCACATATTTGGGTTTTGGTTGCATAGCGCATCCTGTCAAAAAGGTACCTATCAAACACCCTATCTGCAAGAATCTCATGGTATCCACCTCCATAAAAAATGTTGTCTTTGATCTAAATCCCCACACCCGCCCACGTCAAGACTTGTCTGATTGAGGTAGCATTTGCAACACACTATTCCATCTTGGAAGGGCGGCACCCGTGCACGTAAAAACGTCATATCGATGGTAGTTTTTTAATATCAATATGTTATGCCTTTTCTTGTCCATCCAAAAAACAAGTTCTCATGGCATGGCTTTTGCTTTACAATAGTACATGTCGGACTTTTCATAAGGAGGTTTTCCATGAAAATCGCAACCATTTCGTTACTGGCAGCATTGACTTTGGCTTTTACGGGCTGCGTCGTACACCACGACGGACCTGATTGTGATCATGAGCCCTGTGCCGATATCGGCTTTTACTGGGAATTTGAGTATGGCATTGGTGTTACCGATGACTGTATCTTGGCAGGCGTAGCCAGAGTTGAATTTACCATACTCGACATTTATGACAAGGTGATATACACATCCAATCGTCCCTGCTCCGAAGAAGGTGCTATCATTACTGATTTTTTCTATGACACGTATCAGATATTTTTAGAAGGCATCGATCCCGATGGATATGTCATTTATGAAGGGCTTTATGAAGTAGACGTGTTTGAACCAGGTTTGAATGACTTCGATTATCTTACTTTGGACTATCTCTAAAGACAGCCCATTATTTCAACACTTCTTCAATCCTATCAAACGCCCAATCGAGCTCTTCTTGGGTGGCCACCAAGGGGGGAGCGAAGCGGATGATCTGCTTGTGGGTTTCTTTGCATAACAACCCCTTGTCCATGAGCTTTTCGCAGTAACCCCGGGCCGGACCGGCAGAGGTTTTCAATACCACCGCGAGCAACAGACCCTTGCCGCGCACCGACTCCACCTTGTCTCCGATGAGATTTTCGAGCTTACCTTTAAAATACCCTCCCAACTCGGCGGCTCTATCGACCAGCTTTTCGTCCAGGATGACTTGCAGCGCGGCTCTGGCCACCGCGGCTCCCAGCGGGCAGCCTCCGAAGGTGCTCCCGTGGTCTCCGGGCTTGAAGACACCCAGGATCTCTTTGGACGACAACACCATGCTTACCGGTAGAACGCCTCCCGAGATGGCTTTGCCAAGCAGCAGCATGTCGGGTTGAATGCCGTCGTGCTGGAAACAAAACATCTTTCCGGTGCGGGCCAGGCCGGTCTGGATCTCGTCCAACACCAGGGCCACCCGGTTCTTTGTGCAGATCTCTCGTACCTGCTTGAGGTAACCCTCGGGGGGTACAACGACACCGGCCTCTCCCTGGATGGGTTCGACCAAAAACGCCACTGTATTGGGCGTAATCGCCGCTTTGAACGCGTCGACATCCCCAAAGGGTATCAGCTTGAACCCGGGCATGTACGGTCCGAAGCCGTCTCTGTACTGATCGTCCGAGCTGAACGACACCACCGTGGTGGTCCGGCCGTGAAAGTTGTCGGTGCAACAGATGATCTCGGCTTTTTGGTCCTGCACGCCTTTTAGCTTGTATCCCCATTTACGCACCGCTTTGATCGCGGTCTCTACCGCCTCCGCTCCGGTATTCATCGGGAGCGCCATGTCCATACCGGACAGCTCGCAGACTTGTTTCAAGAAGGGACCGAGCTGGTCGTTGTGAAAGGCCCGAGAGGTTAATGTAACCTTATCTGCCTGATCTTTAAGGGCTTTAATAATGGCAGGGTGACGGTGCCCCTGGTTGACGGCCGAGTAGGCGCTCAAGAAATCCATATATTTCTTATCTTCGCAATCCCATACCCAAACTCTTTCCGCCCGTGAGATGACCACCGGCAGTGGATGATAATTGTGGGCTCCATATTGCTCAGACATTGCAATGAGATCTTTGGACGACGGCATAACATTTCTCCTTTTTGTTCAACCACAAAGATCTGATGGATACTCGAAGCAGGGGGCGGATGGCAAGAACAAAATGCAACCCCGCCGCACGCAGGTATGTCGGGGTTACGACCATCGAACAGCTAACCGGACGAAAGGCGCGCAGCGCCTGAAGTTCCGGTTAAGCGGATTGTTATATGCCTTTTTTTGATATTGTCAGGGTTTTCCTCGTCGTCTGCCCATCTGCTTGGATTGAATTGTATGTATTCTCTAGTCCTATTCAATTCATCTTCATTCCTAATCACATGTTCATAATAATTTTTTTGCCACATTTTTGCTACTGCATTGATATTATTTTTTTCAATATGTTCAAGGTATTCCACGACACATTTGGATTTATAAGATCCAACAATTTGTCCCAATGTAGGGGCAACCCTTGCGGTTGCCCTTGATGAGTTGGCTGTGAGCAATATGATCCCATGTAGATGATTGGGCATGATCACATATTCATCTATGTACACGTTTGCAAAGCGTTCTGGAATTTCCAACCAGTTCTTTTAGGCCATTTCTCCGGCTTTTGTAAGACGTACCATAGATTTCGTTGCGTCATCAATAAGGGCAGGGGCAAGCCCTGCCCCTACAGTGTCTAAATCTATCTTCGACAAAATACATTCTCGATTTCTCGTACAAATGGTTACGTAATAGGCTCCGTCTCTCGAATAATCATAATCTCTAAGCCGAATCGATCGCCTATGATGTTTTTCCGGACTATATTTCACTTTTCTATTTCCATATAACAAGAAATTGTCATAAGCGTGCACCCCGGAGTGAACGCCTACAGATTTTATCTGGCTTCGATCGTGAAGGTCTTGGATTTTTTACCCCGATCGGCTCCCGTGACGGCAAACTCGGCCAATACCTTGGTGATCCTCAGGGTGCCGCCGGCTTGACCGCTGCCTTCACCCACCACCATAGAGAATCGCTCCGAGGACGAAACCCTACCCGATGCCGCGGACGGAGCCTCTTCGGCGTCCGAAAGAAGGCTGAGCGAGTTGATACCCGGTTTCAAATGCGCGTTGAGCTCGACAATATGCTGGGGCAGATTGTCTGTAAGCTCCTTGACCAACCGCCCGTTGATGATGATCCGAACACGCCTGCCCGTGCCGCCCACCCGGGTCGCTTCGGTAACCAGGTAATAGTTTCTGAAAAGCGTTTTTTCTATCGGTTTTTCTCCGCCTGAGTCGCCCGCGGGGCGCAGCTCCTTGACCTTGTATCGAGGAGCTTCGATGTGCACATCACCCCGGGCGTCCAGAACGACCTTGGCCCGATCGATCACCTGATCCCCCACACCGGTGATCTTGACTCCGTTCAAATACACCTCGACCGCACCGGCCTGAAGTGATGCCATGCCGACCACCCAGAAAACCGTGGCGGCGACTCCAATTGTACGGGTCGAACCCAGCATGATCTATCCACCTCCTATTTGGTGCCGATCTCAAAACTCTTAGAAACTGTTTTTGAGCTTTGAAACGGCTTCTCGGGCCCAAGAAACTCGCTTATTTGTTGCGCCCGAAAAATTTTCCAAACAACTTTCCCTTTTTCGGATGATCAAGTTCCTCAGAGGCGCCGAAGTCCCGGTTGGCGGTGGTCTCGGCGAACAACTCCGGGGATACCCCAAAGTGTTTCTCACTTACCATATCTTCCGGGATCATCAACTTCTCACGAATGGAGTCTTCGGTTTCTTTGATTTCAATGCGGGTATCGGCGGCCTTGCCGGTGACTATCTCTCGAGAACTTACCTTGAGCAAACACTCGGTATCGAGCGAAAACGACACCTCGAGCTCCATGGTGCCTTTCGGCGCCGGAGTGATCCCGGAGATGACAACGGTGCCCAAATACTCGTTGTCGACCACCAGATCGCTTCCACCCTGGAAGAGCAACAGCTCGAGTTGCTCCTGGTTGTCCCGGTAGGTTCGAACCGTGCTGGACTTGGTGGTGGGCAGCGCCGTGCCGCTTTCCAAGATGCGTTGAAACTGTCCGCCCGGCAAGCCCACTCCGATGCTGATGGGCAGCACATCGATCAACACCACACTGTCGATCTTGCCGGCCGAGTCGCCCAGCAACGCCGCCCCGATGGCCACCGCCTCGTCCGGATGCACACCCTTGCTGGCTTCCTTGCCGAACACCTCCCGAATCCGTTGCCAGATATAAGGCATACGGCTTTGCCCGCCTACCAAGAGGATGTTATCGAGCTCATCGGCGCGCAACCCGGCTTTCGCCAACACCCCCTTGGCGACCTGCAACGATCTCTCCACCAAGGGAGCCACCAACTCTTCGAGCAACTGGCGGGTCACCCGTACTTCGAGATCTTTAGGTGCGTTGTTGATGGTGGTCAAAAATGGAATGCGCACGATGGTCTCCTGCTTTTCGCTCAGAGCGCACTTGGCCAGCTCGGCTCCATCCCGCAAACGTTGTATCGCGGCCCGATCGAGAAGCGGCACCGCCCCCACACTGCGGGTAAAAGCGTCCAACAGATAATCCACCAGCTGATTGTCGAAATCCACTCCACCCAAAAACATGTCGCCACCGGTGGCCAACACTTCGTAAATGTTGTCACATAGGTCGAGAACGGATGCATCAAACGTACCGCCGCCCAAATCATAGACCAGGATCTTCTGCTCCAGCCCCCGGTTGAATCCAAATGCCAAAGCCGCCGCGGTAGGCTCGTTGACGATGCGCTCCACATCCAGACCCGCCAGCACTCCGGCTTGGCGGACCGCCTTTCTTTGCATCTCGTCGAAATACGCCGGCACGGTTATCACCGCCCGATTGACCTCTTCTTTCATCAGCTCGCGGGCGACATCGCGGATTTCACCCAACACAAACGCGGCCACCTGTTGCAAGCTGAACTCGCGTCCCACCACCCGAACCGCCGCCTCGTTGTTGGGACCCGGAATGATATCGTAATGAAACCGATCTTTCATCTGCTGGACTGCAGGCGAATCATACCGCCGACCGATTAGACGTTTCGACCCGTATACGGTGTTCTTCGGATTGATCTCCATCTGCGCCTTGGCCTGATGACCGACCAACAAGCGCCCTTCTTCGGTATAGGCGACCACCGACGGTATGGTCCGGTATCCCCTGCGTGTGGGGATCACTTGAGGGGAACCTTTCAATACTACCGCGGCGCATGTATTGGTGGTGCCCAAATCAATTCCGATCACCTTCGAAGAAGCTCCACCGGTCGGTCGTTTGGGCTGAACGAGGGGCTCAATCTCGGTAAAATCATCCAGATCGATGTCCACCTCAAACTCGTCTGTTCCGGACTCGGACGCACTCCCGATCCGGTCGGCAGAACCCGCACTGCTTTTCGGAGGCGCGGGAGGAATTGCATCCCCGTTTTCGTCCGGTTTGGGCGGCAAGGATGCTTTCGGGCTCTGTGAGGCTTCAGATCGTTCGGGTTTGCGGGCTTGCAGCCGGACTTCATCCTGTACGGATACGGATCCCGGGCTCTTTTTATCCTTGATATCCCGGACAACCCGCACCAAGTTTTTCGACTCTTCGTCAAGTTGCAGAAACTTCACACCCATTCCGGGGACCTGCAGTTGCTTGCCGGTCGAGGAAGGTGGACGGCTCCAGGTCACCTCACCCCGACCCCTCAACACCGTCCGGCCTCCTTTGAGCCGTATTTGAAACCGCAGGATGGTGCCTTTGGGATGCGGCTTGCGACTCTGTAAAAACATGCCTCCCGGACTGATGTTGGTGGCAAAGTGAAAAATGAACTCCTCAATGTTTTCGTACCTGACACGGACCAACAAGTTCACTTCATCTCGATCATGATCTCTACGTTCATTGTCGTGCGGCATGGATTACCTCTGTATGTACAAACAAATACATTGTTTTGAAACGACGCCCGTTTCATCCGATCCAAATCATATTCATACTTCGGACTGAGTTCCGTCTCATCCGGGTCCCCCAAACAAAGCGTATGTCAGGAGGCATAAGAAAAAAAACATGAATGAGGAGGGTAACATATGCTCCTTGACCGGTTGTCATCAACCCTTCATCGTATAAGCCCCCCGGTTATGCCCACAGCGCGGGTCGCGCGTCTCCCATCCGGATCCACGTTTGCCCGCCGCTACATACGGTCTTTGAAAATTATAGGAAATCAAACGAAGGTATGCAAGTTGAGAACACAAAAACCAACACCTAAGCGATTAAAAACCCACGCGACAACCTCTCCCTAAAGACAAAACCCCAATCGTCAACCTCGACAACTTAGGGATCGAAAAATCCAGGAAGAAAACCCGGCCGCAGCCTCAAGAACCCAGGGTAGCTGGTTGAAAAGCGCATCACAACCCATTTTCTCCGGGGAGCGATATCCGCGACTGACAGAAGTTTCCATTCAACCATTCCCGGGTTCCAGAGCAATACGGCAGCTTCACGACGAAGGCTTTTTCACTTTCAACTGCAACGGCTTGAAAAACCACCCAAACCCGTCATCAGCTCCGCGGGGTCTCATGCCTCGGCGGATGCCTGACTTTCGGCCGGCTTTTTACCGAATTGCGCTTGGAAATGCTCCTGGCACAAACCCCGGCGGTAGATCGGTTTCAGGCATTCCTTTTTTTCACCCCGGTGCAGCTTTTTTACACCGTAATTACATGTTTTATAACGCTTTTTAGGAAGCTCTCCTTGCCGCCATTGGCTGTAGTGCACATTGCAGTAGCCCTTGGCTCGGTACGGACGCTTGCAATCTTTGATTTTGCATACTTTGGCTTCCTGTTTATTTTCGTTTTCCATGCTCGATATACTCCTGTTTTCACCCTGGTTACATGTCGACGCATGTCTCTTATACACCTTCAGTCCTCGGATTCAACAGATTTTTTCATTGCGACTTGACCCCGGTGCAGGCTCCGTGTTATCCGGGACTGGTCGAGCCGGATCCCATGAGGGAGCTGGGTGGGTTTTACAGCCGTCAAGTCCCGAACAAAACCCTTTCCTTTATGATGCAGCCGGCAGCGGATGAGACATATAAACAAACGGCGTATTTAAAACAAAACCAGAAATCCACCATGGGCATCTACCAACATTTCGATCAGCTTCATCCAGATCAACCACCCTGTGCGCTGACCATCGGATCATTCGACGGTCTTCACCGGGGCCATCAGCTGCTGCTCTCAAGGGTCCTGGAGGCGGCCGGGGGGAAACAATTGCAGTCGGCCGCCTTGACGTTTCATCCCCACCCGGCCAAGCTGCTGGCCCCCAGGCTCAGCCCGCCGCTTTTGACGACATACCAAAGAAAATCCCAAGGACTTTCATCGCTCGGTCTGGATGTGGTTCTCGACCAACACTTCGATCACCACTTCGCGATGCTGTCAGCCGAGGATTTTGTCCGCGTCGTTCTCGTAGACAAGCTTCACACGGCCCATGTGATCGTGGGAGACGATTTTACTTTCGGTCGTGAACGCCGTGGTTTGACCGAAGATCTCACCAGATTTGGAGCGAAATACAACTTTTCCGTCGAAGTGGTTCGAAGACTCTGCGTGGAAGGCGTGGCGGTCTCCAGCACACGCATACGCTCCTTTTTGCTCCAAGGGCGCACCCGAGCGGCAAGCCTGCTTCTTGGACGACCCTATGTCATCGAAGGATGCGTGGTCAGGGGTGATGGGCGGGGGCACACCTTGGGATTTGCCACCGCCAATCTCCAAACACAAGCCGAAGTCGTACCCGGAAACGGCGTATACGCAACGTATGTCTGGGTTGAAAGCAGCCCGGATGCGCTCCTGGGGGTTACCAACATCGGCACCCGTCCCACCTTCGGAGAAAACCAGCTCAGCATCGAAACCCATATCTTGGATTTCCAAACGGATCTGGTCGGCAAGCATTTCATATTGGGATTTATCGAGCGCCTGCGCTCCGAGAGAACTTTCGCAAACCAGGATGCATTGATAGAACAGATCGATCGGGACATCACCGAGACGCGTGCCATCGACGCGGGATTGGGCGGCCGGCCCTCCTTATCGAAGCTCGATGGAAATCTAATTGATTCCTCATCTTGACAGAAGGGCATCCTCGCCCTGATAATCAATTTCTAAGAGAGAAACATTTCGACAAGCTTCAGGCCGGGCATGTCGGTGCTGGCTGGAAATAGTTTGAAAGTCGGGAATCGGGATGAAAACGGGTTCGGCAAACCGAACACGAGCAAGAGGACAAGTACATGGCAGGCAGACTCGGTGAGTTACTCGTACGTGAAAACCTCATCAGCGTTGGGCAGTTAAAAAAAGCCCAGGATGAGCAACGCAAATCCGGCGGACGTCTAGGCTCCAGCTTGGTCAAGTTGGGAATGCTGGAGGAAAGCGAGTTGACTTCGTTTCTCAGCAAGCAATATGGTGTGCCGGCCATCAATCTGAGTGATTTCGATATCGATTCCGAAATCATTTCACTCGTTCCCAAGGAAGTAGCCGATAAGCATTGCATGATCCCATTCAACCGATCAGGCTCCACCATCAGCGTTGCCATGAGCGATCCGTCCAATATCTTCGCCATCGACGATATCAAGTTCATCACGGGTTACAATGTCGAAGTCATGGTGGCATCCGAACAATCCATTCGAGACGCCATCGAAAGGTATTACAACGTCGGCCCGTCTTATGACGAAGTCATGGAAGGGTTCGATGACGACGAGATTGAATACGGAGACGACGAAGAAGATGTCGACATCATGGACCTGGAACGAGGAGCCGAAGAAGCCCCGGTCGTCAAGCTCGTCAACCTGGTATTGGTCGATGCTATCAAAAAAGGGGCTTCCGACATACATATCGAGCCCTATGAAAAAGAGTTTCGGGTGCGCTACCGCATCGACGGCGTGCTTTATGAAGTCATGAAACCACCCTTTAAGCTGAAAAACGCCATGATCTCTCGAATGAAGATCATGAGCGACCTGGATATTGCAGAGCGCAGGCTTCCTCAAGACGGGCGCATCAAGCTCAAACTCGGCAAAGGCCGGGAAATGGATTTCCGCGTAAGCGTCCTTCCGACGCTGTTCGGCGAGAAAATCGTCATGCGTCTGTTGGACAAAAGCAATCTCGAGCTGGACATGACCAAGCTGGGTTTCGAACCCGAACCCCTCAAATGGTTCAAAGAAACCATCCAAAGTCCTTACGGCATGATCTTGGTCACCGGACCGACCGGTAGCGGAAAAACCACTACATTGTACTCCGCCCTCAGCGAGCTCAACCAAGATACGGTCAATCTTTCCACCGCAGAAGACCCGGTGGAATACAATCTGAAAGGCATCAACCAAGTTCAGATGCACGAGGATATCGGTCTCAATTTTGCCGCCGCCCTGCGTTCTTTTCTGCGTCAAGATCCAGACATCATCATGGTCGGAGAGATCCGGGACTTCGAAACCGCGGAGATCGCGGTCAAGGCCGCCTTGACCGGCCACTTGGTGTTATCGACCCTGCACACCAACGATGCGCCTTCCACCATCAGCCGGCTGCTCAACATGGGTATCGAGCCTTTTTTGGTGACCGCATCGGTCAATCTGATTTTGGCGCAAAGACTGGCGCGTAGAATATGCTCTGAATGCAAGCAGGAAGTATCCGTGCCGGAGCAATCCTTGCTGGACCTCGGAATAGACAAAGGAGAAATCCCGGCGCTTCGATTGTATAAAGGCAACGGGTGCAGAGTATGCGCCAATACAGGCTACAAGGGCCGAGTAGCGCTCTACGAAGTGATGCCGTTTTGGGAACCGTTGAGAGAATTGGTGCTCAACGGAGCATCCACGGCTGAGCTGAAAGCCGAAGCAATTCGATTGGGGATGAAATCATTGCGGATGTCCGGAGTCAGCAAAATGAAAGAGGGTGTCACAACCGTCGACGAGGTTGTCCGGGTGACCGCTGCGGACTCCATGTAAAAAGCGATCCCGGCAACGGCAACCATGAGAGGACCCATAGATGGCCAATCTTCATCAGCTTCTCAAAGCCATGGTCGAACGAGGTTCATCCGATCTGCACATCACCACCGGATCACCACCCCAACTGCGCATCGACGGCAGCCTGGCGCCTTTGAAAACTCCACCACTTACCCCGGTCGAAACCCGCCAACTATGCTATTCGGTGCTCACGGACGCGCAAAAAAGCAAATTCGAAGAAGAAAACGAGTTGGATCTTTCTTTCGGCGTCAAGGGGTTGAGCCGATTTCGGGCCAATATTTTCATGCAACGCGGAGCGGTGGCGGGAGCATTTCGTACCATTCCATTCAAGATACTCACTTTTCAAGAGCTGGGACTGCCCCCCATCGTGGCGGATTTGGCCCACAGGCCCCGCGGTCTCGTTTTGGTCACCGGACCGACCGGTTCGGGGAAAAGCACGACTCTCGCGGCCATTATCGATAAAATCAACACGGAACGGCATGAGCACATCATCACCATCGAAGATCCCATCGAGTATTTACACCCGCATAAAAACTGCGTCGTCAACCAGCGCGAGGTGGGCGCCGATACGAACAGCTTCAAGCGGGCCCTCAAGTACATCCTGCGCCAGGATCCCGATGTCGTCCTGATCGGCGAGATGCGCGATCTGGAAACCATCGAAGCCGCCCTGGTGATTTCCGAGACCGGTCACCTTACCTTCGCCACCTTGCACACCAACGGCGCGGTGCAGACGATCAACCGTATCGTGGACGTCTTTCCCGCCCACCAGCAGCCGCAAATCCGCGCCCAGCTCTCCTTTGTGCTCGAAGGGGTGATCAGCCAG
>JBFFBT010000041.1:0-25796 GCA_041560255.1 Myxococcota bacterium
GAAGAAGAACTCAAACAAGCCCGAGAACTACTGTATCAAACATCCAAGCTGGCCGAGATGGGTAAACAGGTGGCCGTCGTGGCTCATGAGCTCAGCCAACCACTTCTCGGAATCAAAGCCTTCGCCCAAATGCTCCGGCGTAGGTTTCGCGATGATCAATATGCCGAACCCAAAATACGTATCATCGAAGAACAAGCGGCTCATATGGAAACCATCATCAGAAGACTTCGTCAATACTCAAAAAAAACATTCGATGAGTCCCAAAGCACCGATCCGCGAATACCCATCCAGGCCGCTATTGAACTTCTGCAGGATCGACTGAAAAAATTGAGGATTCAGCTCGAGTTGGATGCTTCTCGGCGTTTGCCGAGAGTGTTGTTGAGTAGAGGGCTTTTACAGCAGGTTGTAGTCAACCTACTTACCAATGCTCTCGAGGAACTCGAAGGCCGGCCCAACGGACGCATCTTGATACGCGTGAGAGCAACAGCAGACGAAGTCATTGTCCACATAGCCGATAATGGCAAAGGTATTCCCGAAAATGCCCGTCAACGCTTGTTCGAGCCCTTTTTTACCACCAAAGGCAAAGAAAAGGGCACCGGTTTGGGACTATCTATCTGTCAAGATATTCTTCAAGATAAAATCGGACAAATTCACTTGATGGATCCGGCCGAAGCTGAGAAAGTACTGGGATCTGATCTGGGCGCTGCCTTTGAGGTGCGCTTGGCAACGGCAAAACAACCTGATGAAGAAGGTGAAATCGATACTACATGAAGACATCTTTCCTTCCAAAACTCGTCAATGGTCAAAATGGAGATCCCGCGCTTTATGTCGATATGTTACAAGAAAAAAGATCCTTGCTTTTCGATTGCGGCGCATTGACTTCCCTTTCTCCATCAGAAATCATGCGAATAACGGACGTTTTTATTTCTCACGCTCACATTGATCATTTTATCGGATTCGATCACCTGCTGCGCATTCATATGGGCAGGGGAAGACGTGTACGGATATTTGGACCAAAAGGCATCATTGATAGGGTCGCGGGAAAATTGTCGGGATATACCTGGAATTTGGTCCACCGACAGAGATTGGTCTTCGAAGTGAGAGAGTGGGACGGTAGAAAAACCAGGGTTTGCGAGTTTTTCTGCCGGCAGGGTTTTCGACGAAACAGCTCGAAATTGCTGCCGGCATCCGATCATTTATGGAAAGATCAGCTCATTACGGTACATAGCGTCATCCTGGATCACAAAATACCATCCATGGCATTTTCAGTTCGCGAACGGGACTTTTACAACGTCGATCCGATTCAGCTCGAATCCGTGGGATTGCGACCGGGTCCCTGGTTGAATCAACTCAAGCAATGGGTAAGACAAGGCAAGCCTCCTGGTGAGATTTTGATGATTGAGGATCAACCCCATCCGCCGGATGTACTCGCGGACAGACTACTGATCTTCAAACCCGGTCAAAAGATTGCCTTTGTGACCGATGCGCTGGGATGCGAGAAAAACTTCCAAGCTATCCACCTACTTGCAAACGACTCCGATTTATTTTTCTGTGAAGGCGCATTTTTGCATGAAGATCTCGAAAGAGCCAAAGAAACCTATCATTTGACCGCCCACCAAGCCGGCATCGCCGCAAAAACAGCCCGGGTGAAAAGATTGGTTGTCTTCCACTTTTCTCCAAAATACGAAGGAAACTTCCACCTGCTGGAACAAGAAGCCGAAAAAGCATTTAAGGATTTGTAAGATATAGATACTGAACCATACCACCAGACCGGTGTACGCCATAAGCTTACGTTCGGCCATGCCAACCGGTAAATAATATTTATGAAATGCAATGGGTTACAGTTTCATACGTGTCAACAATAAGAATCTGAGATCATAAGGTCATTGCGCACGATTGAACGCCAACGGAAATTCATATCCTATCGAAGCCACCCTCAACCCATCGTTTTTAACGCCTTTGAACTTAGGAAACCGCCATTTCAGAATCCGTTTCGACAAGCAACGCCCAAATATGTTCTCCGCCATCTTGCCGGGTTCGATAATAACCCTATCGACCTGCCCACTGGTAGCAATCTGCAAACCAATTACGGCTTGTCCTTCAAACGATGGATCCCGCTTGAGTGCTTTGCAATAACAGTACTTCACCACCCGCAAATTTCGATTGATAACTCCTAGGATATCATGGTCCTCCAACATGTTTTTTTTTGATATTTCTTTTCCACGTGCAACCGATATAAGAGAACCAGGCCCGAATGAAAGGTTTAGAGTGGCTTCGGGTACTTCCTCTCCTGGTATGGCGGAAACCTTCATGACTCTCCCGGGATCTTTCGCAAGTCTGTTCCATTTTACCTTAAACGATTCAGTTTCTTCTGCAAACGAAACCGGCCAACCCCCGAAAATCATCCATAGCACGAAACATAGAACAGATGATCTCATCCGAACCTCCACTGAACCTAGCTGGTACCGGTATCAACAACCAATCCATGAAACTTCGAAAACCGTAACATGCTGCATTTCATAAACAATATTGCCGGTCGCCGCATCCAAACGATGAATATAAATCGGTGATGAGTCGGCATACGAGGATTTTCCAATCTTTATATCACAAAACTGTACCAGATTTCAACGTTTACGCTCAGTTGGCTCAACCCCGATCGGAGCCAAAGACGCCAATGTGGATCCCCAAGATCCCGAATCCAAATCTCCCAATTTGAAATCTTCAACTTCAGGAAGCTTCTTTAGGATCGCATGCACGAATCGGCGTAGCCGCCCCGTGCCCTTACCATGAATGATACGGACCGACAGAATCCCTTTTTGCCTACAAACCGCGATATATTCAGTCACCAGTGATTTGATCTCTCCAGGAGAAAAAGCATGCAAATCCAAGGTTCCATCAATAGGGATTTCTACAGTAGAGTCTTGTTTATCGGAATTCAGAAAGTCCATTACCTGGTGTGTACCGTATCATCGTCTTATTTGCAAACCAACTCACTCCTTCGCATTGCATGCTTTGTTAATCCAGTCAACCCTGAAAATATAAGATCGTAAACCGTTCTGGAGGTTCCCACCGCCTCTGAACAGAATCCAACAGAAACATCACCGAATTTAAAAAGAACTGGTGTCCATCAATACATGCTTTTTGTTTTTTCAGAGGGTGCTGAAGCATTCTCCAAACGATTACCATCATCGAGATCCGTGGCTTTTTACCATAAGAGTCAAAAATCTGAGTCCAGCTTCTTTCCAATTTTTCCGGTATACAAGCATAATATATTGATACTAGAAGATTATTCAACCAACACACCCTAGATATCGTCCTGGCATTCATTTTGCTTTTACCCAAACCCAGTGGTGCGAAAAACAGACAAGGAGATCAGACATGAAAAATACCATCTCAGTTTCTATTCTTTTAATTTTCACGACCCTGGCTGTAGCCTGCGGAGAAACAAATCCCGGACCCAACTTCAGAGATCTCACATCCCAGGAACAAGCGTTGGTTGCATCCTCAAATCAATTCGGATTCGATGTATTCTCCAAAATATCTCAACAATACGAAGATCAAGATCTGTTTATTTCTCCCCTGAGCATCTCGTTGGCGCTCGGAATGACATACAACGGTGCCAGAGGCAGCACAGAAGCAGGGATGCGTAAAACCCTCGGTTTTGGAGAAATGAAAACCGACGATATCAATCAAGCTTATCACGGACTGATGAAATATCTTGTCGAGCTGGATCCTAAAGTGAGAGTCGAAATTGCCAATTCGATTTGGTACCGCAAGAATCTAGAAATTTTGAAAACCTTCATCGATATCAACACGTTGATTTTCAAAGCAGTGATCCAATCTATGGATTTTTCCGATGAGGGATCCGCAGAATCCATCAATAAATGGGTAGCGGACAACACGCATGGAAAAATAGAATCGATCGTAGATCCGCCCATCCATCCAAATACGATTATGTATCTCATCAATGCGATATACTTCAATGGAACTTGGACGTATCAATTTGATTCTGCAGATACCGAGGAAGCGCAATTCCACTTGGCAAACGACGAAAAAAAATCCGTCAAAATGATGAAATCTACTATCTCCTTGCCATATTTTGAGAATGAAACCCTTCAAGCCGTACGCATTCCATATGGACACAATCTATTCAACATGACCATCCTGCTGCCCAAAGAGAATCAAGATATCGAGACGCTATTTACATCCCTCAACAACAACGAATTCAATACCTTATTGGGTAAGATGGAAAAAGTCCAGTTGTCCTTGGGATTGCCTCGTTTCAAGCTGGAATATGAAAAAATTCTCAATGATGTCTTGATCGCCCTAGGCATGAGCGAAGCGTTTTCAGGCCAGGATGCAGACTTCTCGGGTATCCGTGAAGCCAAAGACATCTACATCAGCAGAGTCAAGCATAAAAGCTTCATTGAGGTCGATGAAAAAGGCACGGAATCTGCGGCCGTCACCTCAGTTGAAATTCGTGAGCTTTCAGGACCCACCGAGATGTTGATCAATCGGCCGTTTTTATTCTTCATACATGATACAAACTCGAAGACACTTTTGTTCATGGGAAAGATCACCAATCCAATCAGCCAATAAACCACCTGCCTGCATCAGCACATCATATAATGTCGGTTCCAGATATCATCCTAGCCACCCAAAGCAGCTTTTATCTTTGCCAGATGAGCCAAGGCATCGCGGGCATCTACCGGTACGGTGAGATCGCGCACGACAACCATACCCTCGGGCAATTGAGATATAAAACGACTGGGTGCTCTTTCACGTAATTTACCATGGGTAAGGCGACTCACCGCCCTGGTAAGATAAAGCTCATTCTTGGCGCGGGTGATACCGACATAACAGAGCCTGCGTTCTTCAGCAAGATCCGAACCTAGAGCTTCGGTCATTTTGGGATTGAGAACTTGCTCATGAGGTAACAGACCTTCCTCTAGACCGATGAAATACACCAATTCGAACTCCAAACCCTTGGCGCCGTGCAGAGTCGATAAGGTCAGTTGTCCTTTTTGGCTATCTTCCTCATCCTGATCTTGATCAATCAAGGCTAATCTTCGAAGAAAATCTCGAATACTGGGTCTTTCAACCCGCTCACAGTACCGGGTCAGATCTGATACGAATTCGTGAATGCTCTGCATACGCTTTTCGAAAGCCTTGTTGGAACCCGATGTTTTTTCAATCTCCTCGCGCAACCCAATCTCGTCGGACAACCAATATACTGCCTCGGTCAGCTTTTTGCCTGTTCGCAAACGTTCACGCAAGGAAGAGACGGTATCTGCAAACTTCTTCACCGCAGGGATTGCTCTATCGCCAGGATCCAAAATTCGATCCACTTTTTTAACAGCCTCCCAAATAGGTTTTTCCGCCTGCTCGGCCCAACCAACCAACCTTTCCAGAGTCTTCAAACCAATTCCACGCGTTGGAAAATTTATCACTCTACGCAAACTGATGTCGTCTGTGGGGTATATACTCAACCGTAAATACGCCGTGAGATCCTTGACTTCTTTCTTGTCAAAAAACGACTTACCACCAACAATGCGATATTTCAGATTGAGACTTCGCAATGCGGTCTCCAATCCCCTGGAAAGTAGATTCGATCGATACAAGACCGCTATTTGCTCGGGTCGATAGCGCCCGAAATCAATTTGCTTCTGTATGTCCTCGGCCGCCCAGATAGCTTCTTTTTCACCATCTTCACACACAACCATCACCACGGGCTCACCCATGCCGCGGTCGGCCGACATGCTTTTGGGATGCCGTTTGAGGTTTTCAGAGATGACATGATTGGCAAGCGCGAGTATGTTTCCGACCGACCGATAATTTCTCATCAAAAATATCTTACGGCAACCGGGGAAATCATGCTCAAACCCGAGAATGTTTCGTACCTCTGCTCCCCGCCATCCATAAATGGATTGATCATCATCTCCAACCACACATATATTCCTATGCCCACCCACAATAGCCTGGAGCAAGCGCAATTGCGCCGAGTTGGTATCCTGGTATTCATCCACTAAAACATAACGAAATCTTGTGGACCAACGTTCTTTACAGTCTGCACAACCCTCCATCAATCGGGTGGGTTTACAAATCAAATCGTCAAAATCCACTGCGGCAAATCCTTCCAAGGCTTTTTCGTATTCGGGATAAAAAATACTCGCAGCTTGGTCGTAAGGATCGTCCGAACATTCCAGTTTGCCCGGATCGACAAACGCATTCTTCCAGGCACTAATACGAGCAGCAATTGCACCCAGATCGAACGATTTATTCAACCGAAGTCTTCCTGAAAGCTGACGAAGACAAGCCATTTGATCCGCTGAATCATAGATGACGAAACGATCAGATCTTTTATTTCGAGCAATCTCCTGTCGAAGAATCTCCCATCCCAAAGAGTGGAAAGTGCACAGGGTGATCCGATTGGCATCCTTTCCGATCATAGCCTGTAACCGCTCACGCATTTCTTTAGCGGCCTTGTTGGTAAAGGTAACCGCCAAGATATTTCGTCCGGAAATCCCTTTTTCAATCATGTATGCAATTCTGCGGGTAATTACCAATGTCTTTCCACTACCCGCGCCGGCCAAAACCAAAAGCGGGCCTTCGATCGTCTCGACCGCCTCACGTTGTTGTGGATTCAGCCCCTGCAGCCAGCTAGACACGTTGTCACCTCCAGGTTGAATGTCCCTCGGAAAAACGGTCGACCTCTTTACCTTAATCCAATTCAAAACTTCAAGAACAAAAATAGAACCATGACAAACCATCGAGCTGTCTTCGGTTTTTCCTCTCACCTTGAATCAAGCTCAATCTTGGATCTGAACATTCAATCCATTACGTTGAGTTGATCGATCCCCACGGTCTGACCACGGCTGCTGCAATCGCGTAACACAACACTCCAAAACACAACACCAAAGTGTAGCCCACGGCCATACCCATGATGACCGATCCTATCGATCCTGTCACCGAAGCAAAACCATTAATGCCGAACGCCCATGAAACCCGTTCAGGATAGTCCCGGTGCAATCGGCGCAACAACAATGGATAAGGCATTCCCATGATAAAACCCAATGGTGCTAAAAGAAACACAACCATAAACACTCTCGACCAAAGCGGCAGGAAAAGACACATGTCAACCAACCATGGCGCCAAAAACATGAGGCAGGTCGATCCAATCGCGATTAGAAAACATGCATTGTAAGGAGCTTTTCGATCTTGATAGCGCTGCGACCAAGCAGAACCAAACCCCGACGAAAGCAAAAGTGTACCAAGAACACAAGAAAATACCACTACGGGTCTGCCCAAAAATAGAGAAAACCGTTGTATAAAACCCACTTCGATAATGATATATCCAAGTCCAAGTGCGGCAAAACTCAAAAGCGTCCTGAATCTGTGTGCATCGGCAAGCTTCCTTCGCCGGAATATCCAGATGGGCACCAGCATGAACAACAAGGCAATCACCAAAGTCTGTGCAAGCAATACAACCAGCGCGGCTTCCGCCACGGGACGCTCCTCCAAGGCCGTACGCCCGAGATGATCTTGAGAGAAGACCCCTACGAGATCCTTCAAGCTCAAATCTGAAAACCTAATTCTTTGGTTGAAATATGGTTTGTCATCCGTGGCAGGTTCTAAAATGACTGCAAAAGCAAAGTTTTTATCTATTGGATATCCAGAAAGCAGGCGGCTATAGATACCCCAATTTTCCTGGTTCGGCAAATAGAGCGGCTCCAATTTTCGGGCCTGTAAAATTTTTGAAAAAGTTTCGACTTCTTCTGCCGTAAAAGAGGTTTTCTTCAAAGCAATACCAGCATAGAAACTCAAAGCTTCATCCATTTGCCTCCAGGCCAGAACATTACCGAAAAGATCCTGCCTTCCAAGTCTCTGAAAAAGCTCGCGCGCCGTACTAAAGAGCCTGGGGATATGCGCTTCAGGCCGGGTAATGACCAAAACACCCTCGGGCTCGAGATGATCAAAGTAATCATGAAACGCTTCGATGGTCATAAGGTGATTTTCCGATAGGGATAACGAACCAGAAGACAGCGCCGCATTGGAGATCGTATGAGGACAGCTGATCACGTGATAACTTTCCCGACTTCGTCTAAGGAAACTTCTGGCTTCGTCGGTGTGCACCTCAACCCTGGGGTGTTGATACAAAAATCCTGTAAAATCGGCCATAACACTATTAACCAAATGATTGATGTCGGGGTTGATTTCTACCGCGACAATCCTGTGCGCACCGTTTCGAAGGGCAAGCATTACCTCTCTACCACCCCCCGAGCCAACCACCAACACAGCCGGTTTTGAATACATGCGTACAAAATACCCTTCTTCGTCCTGGGTGGGAGTGAGCTCGTGCAATGGTTTCGAAGCATGCGCCAACCGAGTCATCGCGGTACCCGCATCTATGAGAATATTGCGATGCGGGTTTCCGACTCGATCCCGATATTCCAGCACATCAACCCTGGATAATGTATTCCAAGCCGTATATCTGTGATATTGTTTATCTTTAAGAACCTGCTCGATCGGTACAGCTTTCGAGCCGACTACTTTGTTGGAGCTTATGCGAAGCGGTAAAAGCTCATCCGACCAAACCCCTATCAACACAGAAATGAAGGCCATGAAAAGACCAAACACAAACCAGATCCTGCTATAACGCACTGCAATCAGAGCGGCTGATATCGAGGCCAAAAATGTAGCCGCGGCTACTGTTGCAGGGCCTCCCAACAATGGTAAAAAAAACACAATCAATATACTTCCCAAGCCTGCACCCATGAGATCATACCAGTAAAGCCGATGGACGCTCTGTCCATATCTGGTAATCAGGGATGCAATGGTGGCTCCTGAAAAGAAAAAAGGCGCGCTGATGGCGACATATGCAATTGGAAGATAGAGCCACTGCTCGATTTGGGTCGCCAGTGAAAATGGCTCGAACGGCACAAATTGAAAAACCAGATATCCTGCAATAAAAGCAATCGGTGAACCCAGTGCCAATGCGATCAACTGACGCTCTGAAATAAAATCTGCATTCCTCCGCAAAGAAAGCACAACCCCCGCGAAACCGATGCCGAACAACGCAGTACTGATTACCATGAATGCAAAATGATACCACAATGTAACCGACAAGATTCTGGTCAGGCAGAGCTCCAACAACAACGTCGCAGCAGAAAGCAAAAACACACCGGTAAGCGTGCTTGCAGAAGGCGCATCGTTCTTACCTACCGACCGGCTGGTTATCTTAGCTGGGTTTTCAAGCATGAATCTGGATCAATCCATCGGCGTAATCAGTTCAACCCGTATGAATACTTCCGCGACTGCATCCGAATCGATCTCAATGAGATGAGGACCGGCTTGACGAACTTTTCTGGCTTGCTCGAAAGTACGATCTCCACCCGCCAACACAAATATGTCTTTACCGTCCGTGGAGTACTTATACGAATCATGACATCCTACTTCAAACCACTCGATGGTGGTTTCTTCGCCGGGATGTTGCATTTTTTTAAAGAATATTTTTACTACAATGGTGGTTTCTTCCGGTGTGTCCACCACAAAACTGCGCAATCCAATGTTACCGCCGCTTACACCGGCTTTGATGTATTTGTATTCGCCCATGATACACCCCGCACTCCTTTGGCAAACCGGAGTGTTCATATCACAGGCATCAAACTCTGCCCCGGCGATGAAATCGGCTTCGGACACACCACAAGAGCATGGAAAAAAACAGGTAAATACAGTAAAAATACATCCGAGCTTTTGGGATGACCAAAACAAACGTAACATTGCCTCACCATCCTTGGTGTACCGCCGACCTTCGCAGTGTACGGCGCCTAACGAAGAACCGTCGACTCCAACACCGAACCGGCATCCAACAATGCCATGGCTTTCAATGTATCATTTTCCATGATGGGATGCTCCACAAAGTAATGCCTTTCCAGCTTGAAGCGAAAATTCGTCGCTTCGTCAAGCGCCAAATAATTGATTGCTTCAACCGGTATCTCCAAACCACCGTCATCGTAGGTAATACATCGGAGCTTGGCAAACGGAGTTTTGGATCCTGCACCCGGGATAATCTTAATCTCCATATAGTCGGCATCCCCGGGTTTCCATTCCACAATCAAAGATTCTGCCCTCTCCAAGCCAATCCCCATTGAAAATGAAACCGCAAGGTTCGGATCCTGCACGTTGTTCAATCGAGTCACGACCGGAGCATCAGGAGCTTGGATTTTTTCGATGAAAGCAGGAAAACTTCTATCTTGGTACGGCGGCGAGACTGCTTGCACCGTCAATCGGGGTTGCTCAAAGACTCTACCCGGCAGGATATCTTGAAACCGCCCGACACTTGAAGGGTAAAGCTCCAACCCACCCCCTGACAAACCGCTGAATATCATTTTTTCGACCTGCAACGGCAATCTCGGACCTGCCAGACATTCGAATGGCTCGGCACATGTATTCTCCAAGCATTCCGGTAATCGGCATAGATTGTCTTGGCATGCCAGGATACCCGGACACGGTTGTTGTTCGGAACAAGTATATATCTTGGGAACACAATTGTCGTCAACACATTCAAACGTTTCCGGGCAGGCGAGGTCCGGCGAACAACTCTGATTCGGCCGGCAGAACTTCACATCCGAAGGCATTCCGGTATACACATAGCAGGCATCTGAAAAAGGTATGACATCGGCCAGTCTCACACGATAATGGGTGAAATCGGTAAAATATGCACTTACAACACTATCATGTCCGGCATCCTGCCCAGAGAGTCGATTGAGCTCACTTACTTCTATCCGAGCAAACCAATACGTATCATATATCGACTCATCCCCTATAATATCAGGCACGCCGTCGTGTCCGGGTCCATAAGGTGGAATTTTGTCATCTGCCGCGCAGCCCGAGTTGCACAACACAAACAATAGGATGGACAGATGGAAAATGATACTCAACCTAACAAATCTCATATCGTCTCCCTACGCAAAAAATCTATTTCTCCTGAATCGCAAAAAAATCCGAATCCTTTAGAGGTATTTCATACCAATCGGGAATTTTCTCTCCATCCAAAAACCTCATTTGTACCTGCGTGGCCCGAAATATTGAGTAGGCATGCGGATTGTCAAGAGGAGATTGTGCAAAGAAAACATACACATTGTTGTATCCAGCCCCAAATCCCGGGTCTACTTCGAGAGTTTCGACCAGGGTTATGTTTTTGACCCGGAAGGATATGCAATTTTTGTTGGCCATACCCACAACGATGTTCTCCCGAATCCGACATACACCGCCTTCGTCGCAATCCGCATCCGTACTGCATGGTTTTTGCCCAGCCACACCATCACACCAAGCCCCCGACAATGGAAGTTGATTTTCATCGATTCGCACAGTGATCCAAGCAGGTTTCATGTTTTCATCCAACCGAAAACCTTCGGGGCAGCTCCAACCATGACAGGCCGGCGCACTGCATACACCCGACTCGGGATCACATGCCGAACCGGTCTCGCAATCTCTATTGAGGCAGCGATCAATGATACATTTTCCGAGTAATGGATCACAACGTTGTCCTGGATCGCATTTGCTTTTGGTGCAATCAAACAAACATTTTCCGGATGCAGAATCACATTTTTCGAGAGAAGTGCACTGGATTTTTGCACAAGGATCCGGTTGGCACTCCCCTATCCTGGGATCACACCACTGGCCGTCTTCACACCCTGTGCTGCAAGCTTTGATACAGCTGCAAGCCGAGTAAAGCTGGTAGCTTCCCGAACCGGAAACAGCTACCTCTCTGCCCGAGGCGCCATCAGCCGGGTCGCGCCAGGAGAGAGTGGGATGCGCTCTAACCCGTCCGTCGACGCTCGTCGTGCCGGCTGGGTAGTAGTTTAAAGTTCCGGCTCCCGACTCGGATCGAATGGATACATCAATCACTTCCACTCCGCTCTGGCGATGGGGTTGAGACGAATATGGAACGAGGCGCAATCCTTCATCAACCAATTTATACCGGTAGGCTTCTCCTGAACGAGCGGCAATATCAGATGCCTGCGGATCGAGATGAATTTCAATTTCCAATCCGTTCGACATTCCGTCCATGTCCGAATCCTGGAGATGATCCGCCATCAAGTAATTCGTACCACTTCGTAACTCGACTGCATCTGGATACCCGTCGCGATCGGTATCGAACAAAGTATGATCGGTTCCGATCAATTTTTCCTCACAATCATTCAACGAATCCATATCGTGATCCAAGTATGGATACTCCAACGTATAGCAGGCCTGCGGCAGATCCAAGCGCAAGGGATCCAAATTGACGGTGGCAAACTGCATTTCCAACATATCACCTATTCCATCACCATCCGTATCCGACTTTGTCGGATCCGTGTCGGTTCCCATTGGATGAGAAAGCGACCAAATGTCCAAATCGCAATCACATCGAAGCAAATCCTTGCATTGGCCGGCCATGATCTCGCCATAGCAGCCTTCTTCGAGATCGCTCAATCCATCACCATCACTGTCCGCAAAATTTTTCCCCTCAATGGACTTCGCGTTGAGGTTGGTCACCATGAATGCCTTTTTGACAAAAGCACCCTGCGTGGTGTCGAAATCCAAACCTCGCAAATTGAGCGAAGCCGCCTGGGTAAAACGCAGATGTTCACCCTTGCCACGAAAGGTCATACCTACCAGTCGATCCGAGGTGAGCCGATCTTGGTTCCCATTGCATCCCGGTGGAAATCCCGGCGCAGGATACTGACATGGATAGCGAGGACAGCAATCGTTGTCGTTGGAACACTCGAGATTTGGATTGTTGGTGCAAATACGCACAAAATCACAATCACCCGCGTTGTGATGAGTACAGATATTTCCACCCGTGCACCCGGTAGCACTGTCCGACGTGCAAAGGTATTCCGAAGAGCAACTTCCCAATCCGAGGCTTTGACAGAAAAGATCATTATCTCTGCAATTGATGCTATCGTCCAGCTCACAAACATACTCCGATGTACACGCACCTAGTCCCATACCCGCGCAAAGAGAGTCATTTCTTGCACAGCTGATGCTGTAATTTTCCGTACACAGTCGTTTGGGTAAAGCGCAGGACTCCAAACCACTGCAATTGCGTGGACATAGCTTCACATCGTCACATAACTTGGGATCAGGCTGCCCGGTGACACAGATTCCCGGACAACCATCCAACTGGACCGCATGAAACGCCACCTCGGCAACTCCATTTTCTTTTCCAAACTCCACAAGCTCATCCACCGTATCCAACAAGCGTTGATTGCATACCGCTTGGCAACTACCGGCCGGATCCAAATGAGGGTCGGGCGGCCCACTGGTTACAAAGATAAAAACATACCGGGTACGTGAACGGGTGCCCGGATTGGTGGTCAACACGTCGCCGGTAAAAACGCTTGAAGCCAAAGACAGTGCCCCGAACCAATCCCGGCATCCACCCGCGCAAAGATTGGGAAATGTCAGTTCGGCCAATGCTTCGGTGAGAGTCGATTGGTTTTTCGTATATCCGTCTGTTAGCTGGCGGGCATCGCCCCCGAAACTTATGATGGAAAATGTATAATTCGAAGACACGGCATAACGATCAATGATATCCTCGATCGCATACCGCCGGCGCATCTGAGTGTCGATGCTTCGCATGTGATCGGAAGCATCCACGACAAACATGACCCTTACGGGAAACTGCCTTTGCGCCGGATCATCCGTACAAACCGAGCCTGACAAAATGATTTTATTGGCGATATCCGGCTCGAGATATGGCTGGTATAGGTTGGTCTCGGTGCAATTCAACCCTGTCAGCGAATAAACAACCAAAATAGATATCTTGGTTCCGATTTTCATACGCAGCTTACCCTCCAGCCCGAGATACTCAAGGAGTTGGATTGTTTGGATTGGGACAGCACCATGCATTACAGGAAGCGCTGCAGTAACTACAGTTGGTCGGGCATCCTCGGGTTGCAGTAACGGTTACGGAATAAGGTGTATCAAAATCATAACCCCTGAAGTCCGGGGTAAACACCCATACATATCCTTCTTCCGTCGGAGCATGGTACTCACCACAAAAATAACTGCATTGCCCGAGGCCGGCACCCCAGGTGCCGCTTTGTTCCCCGACTCCCGCAGTAAATCCCATCCTCTGGTAACCGCTGAACAATACGACGCCTGCCTCCAAGGACTCCCGGCCCGCGTAATCCCAACTAAACACCACATCCCAGTCGATATTCTCTCCCATGGTTGCAGGATCAGACTCGTTCAACTTGGGGATGAAAAAATCCTCCTCAACCACATCCGGGGTATCCGGGTTGTCTTCGTACGGAACCACGAGCTTGAACCAATCCTGATCACCCCGGAATGACAGATATCCGGATAGACTGCACTCAATTTTAGTTATCTCATCCGGCGTCGCAAACGTACTCGGAGTGGTGGTGCAATCCACCTGCCTGGCTTTGGTGTAGTTCCAATCACGAATGTATTCTTCCTGCTCGCTTGTCAGGTATGGATTGTACAAGCCATTAGGCTCATGAGAATCCGGCTCACTTCGAACGGTAACTTTGAGACTGTAAGTCGCGCCCAGATCGAAATCGTCCGACTGAAAATCCGTTACCCGGATAAAATATCTTTGTGCCAACATAGGCGCCATGGTGCGCAAGTGCCTCGGATTTCCATCCTCGCTCCAGTCAAGACCGCGCATGACCAACATGCCGATACCACAACCGTTGCCCGAGGCACCCCGAGGCAGGCACATCCCGGCCCCTCGACACTTATTCTCGTGAAGCACACATTCATGTGAAGGACAGCGGGCGTTGCTGCATTCCACCGAATCACAACCTGCCGCGCAGGGCCGATTGAGCAGATTGCACGAATCCTGTGGATTGCAGGCATGATCCGGATCCGCGTAGAGCAACTCCACCTGCGGATCGAGCCTGCTGCCTTGGTAGTTGAGATCGACTTCCAACAAAGCAGGCACACCCGAGCTCGTATCTATCACAAACCAATCTTCATCTCCTCGATACGAGATGGCCCTGCCGGTGACCGCCACGCCGCTCGTAAGGGTTTCGGCATTTTCGAAAGAATTATTGTAGGGCGCCGTCTGATCCTTGACATCCGGATCATGATGCAGTCCCACTCTCAAGACATATCCAACCTGAAGATCAGAATCATTGTCCTGCCTATCTTGAACGCGAAGATAGTATGTTCCGTTTTGCTTGACCGGCAACATATCCATGAGTGCCGTTGCGCCATCTTGTCCGTTGAGATCGGCTCCCTCGTTGACCGGGGTTTGGCCATCGCTCTTATAAAGCGTGTACTGGAGATCTACCGGTGAGCTTTCTCCGGTAGACAGATCAATTTCGATCACTTGACCTGCTTCGGAAACATTGATGACATACCAATCTTGATCCTTGAGATACGAAATGTAGCCGGTTGTATCCTGATCGGGGGTAAGCACGGTGGCATTCGAGCTGAGGTTGTTGGGCTCGTTGGTGTCGGGATCCTGCTGGGTAGCAATCGAGATCAGGTAAGGATTTCTCGTATCGTAATCATCGTGGCTGGCGTCTCGAACCTCGACGAAGTATGTTCCGTCATTTTCGAGATAAAACGACGCCCTCAACCGGGTCATCCCATCCGAGCCGTCAAAATCGCAAGCACTACCCACTTGCTTTTCATGAGACTCATAAAAAAGATCATAACAGTAATCCACCTCGGTCAGGTTGACATTGTTCTTCAGCTCGATTTCAACGATTGTTCTCGGACTGTCGAGCTCGAACCAGTAATGATCAATATCTCCCTTCGGACAGATAAAATTGAGCTCGGACTCTTCATCCGGAGAAAGTTTCCAAGCATCCGCCGTCTGCCCACGAACCGAGTCATCCACCACACAATTTTCAGTTCCATCCGGTGTGGGAGTAGGACCAGGTTCAGGATCCTGACCGGCGCAACCCGAAACAATACCGACTCCAACCACCAAAAGACCAAGTAGAAATAATTTGCTACGAAACATCGTCATCTCCGTTATAAGGTTTGTATTCTAAAACACATCCGAATCCGACTCTTGAATGCCGAACTTCAAGCAATCCCTGTCGGGATTGAACCAATCCGTGCAACGCATGCGATCAACCGGACGCATGGGAATACAGTGTCCCTGGCATCGAGCATGCGGGCAATCCGCGTCACTATTACAATCCTTTTCGCAAAATCCGCTGCCCGCACAAATCATCCCGGGCTCGGGACAATCATCGGGACCAGCACAGGCGACCTCCACCGGATAATGACATTTACCGGTCGTCGGATTGCAACGATAGTACGGGCAATCGTTTCTTCCCATGCAGGGTTCTTGCCCGATTGTATCGCACACTCCCATGCCTTCGGATCGGGAACACATTCCAACCTGACAGGCGTTATCCAAGTTTTCACTGGCAGGGTTGCAGGTTTGAGAAGAATTGTTCAGACACCTACCTTCTGCAGTACAAAATGTTTGAGGACAGTCCAGTGACTGGGTGCACTCTGTATCCGGATCGTTGGAGCAGACATACCGACTGCGGCAGAAATTTGGGCTGCAATCGAAATTGCTCCCACACTGCGTATTGCCGAATGTACATGATCCTTGGCAGACATCGTCCACACAATCCAATCCAGCTCCAGGGCAATCCGTATCCGTCAAACACGGCTCACCGGCGCCGGGCGTACAAAGGTTGGCGGTACAATCAGCATTGGAAGAACAAGCGGTATCTTGCTCGAAAAAACATCGACGAATTTCCTGCGTACAAAAATCAAACGGGCAGTCGATATCTCGATTGCAAGGATCTCCAACGACCTGGCTGCATGTAAATCCTCGATCTCTTCGGCAATCTCTATCTTCGTTGCAGGTGCTTCCCATGCAAAATCCAAGCACGAGCTCGCAATGTTGGTGAGGGCATTGACGTGAATCCAGACACGGTTGATCGCGGCAGCGTCCGACTTGCGGATCACAAGGTTTTATCGGGCAATCGATATCCTGTTCACACATAACGCCCGCACAGCTTCCTCCATGATGATCTACACAATGATGCCCGACACAATAATCGGATTCACAGGTTGCCGTTGCATTCGGGCAATCGACCGCATCGGTACACGGGCTTTTACACAAACCATCGATACATTCCATCCCTGGGTTGGGACAATCAGAAGGGATTTGGCAGATCGGAGTTTCAGCTTGCCCATCCGGATCGCAGGTTTCACCCGGGTTGCAGTCACCCGCATCTTCACAGGGCTTTCTACAAAACCCCATTAGGCATACCGGATCATTGTCCGGATTTTGGTCCGTATCCCGGCAATCCGTATCGAGATTGCAGGTCTGATACTGGGGTACGCACGAACGGCGGGGGCAGGCTCCGGTCAAGGGATCAGGCGTGGATCTGTCAGGATCCATGCAAAGACCGGTTTGAGGATGTACCGGATAAGGAGGACAATCCTCCGGTTGCAAACAAGCTACCTGTACCGGGTATATACAACTCTTCTCGCCTGTATGTTGATCTTCTATACATGAAAAATGTCCACAGGGACTTTGCGCGTCACATGGCTCTCCCAAGGGATGTAAACATAGATAATCTTTTGGATCGCACACATGGTGAGGGCACTCCTTGTCGGATCTGCACTGTGAAGCCACTGGACGCTTGAAATCTTTTTGGGTAAATGTCACCAAACCACTGGCGGGATTTTTTATATCGGGCTGCGGGTATCTGGGTATATAACGTACCCGGGCGCAGGCTACCCTAAAGGTACCGTGATCCAAAGGATCGTCTTGGGGTATCTGACCACTGTATACCATGATTTGATTTTCGCCGGGTTGCTTGTCGGTCTCTAGAGCATCTGTCCCCGTAAGGGTTATATTATCCACTCTGAATTCATAGCACATCCGACTTTCAAAGATACCCGGCTTTCTTGCAAGCCGGTACCGATAGGCCAGCTTGGAAAACTGCGCGGCATCATCAGCCGTGGGATTGGTGTGCCAGGCAAGCTCCTGACCGTTGAGTGAACCATCATAATCCATGTCCACATTAATATCCGCCCATACCGGATTCGTGCCGGCCCGAAATTCAATCGGATCCGCCATGCCATCCAAATCTGTGTCAAAAAGCTCGGGATCGGTACCGATAAATCGTTCTTCGCAATCGCGTAAGCCGTCGCCATCACGATCCAGTCGATCCAAGCTCAAGGAGCAGTCTGCGTCATTGGGATCCAAAGGATCAAAACCCGAATTTCTGAGATTGTACTCCAATAAATCACCAAAGCCATCATCATCGGTGTCCGGCAACACAATCGAAGTACCCAACGATATTTCCAACCCATCCACCAACCCGTCTCCGTCCGTATCTGTCGATTCTTTTTGGTTCCATCCAGGATGGGCATTGAGATTATACACCATAAAAGCACCATTTTTGAGCTGATAAGTGCGTTTTATCGAAGTATAATCGATATCTAGGAAGTTAATCTCCTCCCCGTTTTGAAAATTCCGGTAGGTCCCACTACCAGTTTCAGCCATTCCAGTCAACAGTTGCTCAGCCTGTTGTTTGATGTAATCCGGCGTGTTGACCGAGAGATAAGCGGTATGAATCGCGATGTCGGTCACATCAAAACGTTTGGCAAGCTCTTTCAAATCTCCTACTGCGCGTTGAATGCTTTCGGGAGTATTGACGTCATCTTCGACATTAACCGGGTAGGGCAAACCATCGGACAGAAAAACTACGACATATTTGGTCCTGGATCTTTCATCCAAATTCACCGAGCTCATATCCATGGCCAGGGTAGCTTCCGCCAAACCCAAGGCCGCCTGGTAGCTCGTATTTCCGGATGCGGCGATCAAAGCATTGAGACCTCTAAGCAACGCCGGAAGATCGTTGACGAACCCAAACTGATCGGCAATTCCATCTCCGTTCGAATCACGTTGCGTCACCACATTGGCCGCCGAGTCAAAACGCAAAATGGCGAACTCCACTCCAGGATCATGACGAAATGTTTGGATCACTTCCCAGATGGCTCGAACCCGACCTGGGTTTTCTTCCGGAGAAGGCGCCGGGTCGGTAACCCGCATACTCTGAGAACAGTCAATGATAAACAATATCTTGACCGGATATCTGAGCTCATCGGGATGCTCTGTACAAAACTCGCCCCGAACCGATAGTTTATTATCGGATTGATGCTCACCCAGACCGGGGGTTTCAAACAGATCCGCATCCGTGCAACCAGCCACCCCAAATGCCATCACCCAAAGCAACCCAAGCAAGGAATGTGACAGTTTCATCCGTATGGCTCTCCTTATCAACAAGATTATCTACGAAACGTTGTATCGGCACCAATCTGGATTAAGGATTTTCAGCTTGATTTGTGGACACACAGCTGGATGCACTGAATCCCAGATCTAGACTTGTCGGATGAACAAAGTCCGCATCGGTCAGAGTTATCAAATCACCGGGCACTTTATAGTCCGGCGCAATGTACTGGGCCCGCACACATGCCACCTTATAATGACCCGGATCGAAGGGATCATCGTAAGAGCTTTGATTGAACCAGATCAACACATCGTTGAACCCCTGGCTTCCGGGGCCGTTGCGATCCGCGGTGGTTACCAAACTGATGTGTCGAATATTAAAACGAAAGCACTGCCGGTCATCGCCGTCTACCGAGGGTCCTTGCGAGTCATCCTGCTCGATCTTTTCGAGCTCATACCAATACCTGCGATCCTGCCATAAAACCGGATCGTTTCTTCCCGGGTGGGAATGAAAGAGAAGCTCGTCCGAGTTTCTGCGGCCATCGGAGTCCAAATCCTCATCTCCGTCGTCTCGAAGTGGATCCGTACCAAATACGATTTCTATCCGATCAGGAAAACCATCCGAATCACTGTCAGCCAACTTATCATCGGTCCCATAAATATGTTCTTCACAAGACAACAAACCGTCTCCATCCGAATCGTAGGGCTCCAGGCAAGGTTCCGCTGGTTTTCCAGGGTCGAGCGGATCGAATCCCGATGAGATCATCCGTTGCTCGAGCAAATCCCGGTAACCATCTCCATCACTGTCCGACAGCAGGATATCCGTTCCATTTTCAAGTTCCAACTCGTCATCCAGCCCATCGCCATCCGAATCCACAGAAAAATTTTGCAAAGCCGGCAATGCGTTTACATTGACAGCCAAAAGATTTTTTAATGTGTAATGTCGCCGGATAGCGGTAAAATCGATTTTCAAGAAATTGATGCCTTGTCCGGAAGTAAAATCGCGAAAAGTACCATTACCCCGGTTCGACATTTCTCTCAACAGCGCTCTTCCTCTATCCGGATCCAAATTATAGGCTTCTTCCGCTGCTTCGCATAACGGCGTGGTCGGATTTCCATCCTGGTCGCGACAGTATAGAAACGCCGAGTGAAATCTCATCTCTCCCACATGGAAAAGCTTCTTCAGCTCCATGATCTCTTCAATTAACTGAAAAAGTTGGTAATTGTGGTTATAATCGGTGCCCCCGTCTCCCAAGCCCACAAAGTCTTCTTCGGTTTTTTCGCTAATATCCAAAACAAAGTCATCCATCAAGGTACATACCACGTGCAGATCTTCATCACAGCACATTTGATTTGGATTGTGGGGCCCGGTGCATCTCGGCAGATAACGAGGATGACTGGGGGGATCGGTAACACATCCATAACAAACCGGATCGGGAGTTCCGTCAGAGAAAAAGATGACGACATATTTCGTACGGGTAAGCTCGGGCAAACCCCCGCTGCCGTTGGCTGTAGCGAGCATATCTTGCAACAGGTTTTGGTACGCCACCCCCAATGCACCTTGGTAATCCGTCATCGAATCGGCTTCCATGATTCCCTGAGGCCCAAAAACTTCCGGTTCATCACCGGACAAGGGTCGAAATCCTTGCGTCAAATCGGCCACTTGAGCATTAAATTTGATGATATTGAACAACACGTTGCTGTTGTTGGCATACCTGCGCACCACTTGACGCACAGCCTCGACCCGCTCGAGACCCTCGTCGGTTTGTTGCATAGATCCGGAGCAATCCATGATAAACATGATCTTTACGGGAAAATTGGCATCCAAAGACGGATCCGTACAAACCTCTCCCTGAATTTCCAACTGATCGTCGACCTCAGGAACATCCAACGTATCAATAATCTCGAGTTCCCTGTCCGTACACGCCGGTAAAAACAAAAACCAAACGCTCCAACCTACCAACAACAATGACTTCATAGGGCTATTTTTAGAAAAATCCATGAGTACCAACCTCCTGACCGGCCACTCTTCAAACTACGGATTGGCGCCACCCCTACCTATGAAATGGGATAGATCCAGTCCAATCGGGAATCCCGTGAGGGTGAAATCATTCAAAATTCATGCCACCCGGGCCAAATTGCGCTATTATAAATAACTGAAATTAAAGCAAAAATATTTCAAGAAATCCAACTTTTTCAAAAAACTTTTCTACCAGGCCTCAAAACTGTCACAATTTGGTTACAGTTTTTCAATCCAAATACAATTCATTGATAATATTCGTGTTTAATCTGAAATCTTTGCATACCGAGGAAGCAATTCGGATCCTTTCACTCTACTCCTCTTGTGGGCTTCCAATCGCGTGTTTTTTCAATAGACGATGCAGGCTTTGGCGTTGAATGCCGGCTGTACGAGCGGCTCGGCTGACATTGTTGTCGTGATCTCGAAGTAAATCTATAAGATAACCTCGTTCTGCCACCTGCCTGGCATGATGAAAGGACTGCCTTCCGCGAGATACCTGCCCGGTTTGGATCATATTCGATCGTGTTACCTGACAATGACTACCCAGCAGGGACGATGGATCGATAATTTGCTCGTCCACCAGATGGGCTACGCGTTCGACTAGGTTTCGAAGCTCGCGTACATTACCCGGCCACTCATAGCCCAAAAGAATTTGGATGGCCGCCTCGTCAAATTTACGGTCGCTTTGAGGACACAACACATCCAGACAAGCCTGCGCCAACATGGGTATATCTTCTTTTCTTTCTTTCAACGGCGGAAGCTTGATCTCAATACCACCCAATCGAAAAAAAAGATCCTGACGAAATTCACCAGACCCAACCTTGGCTTTGAGATCCTGGTTGGTACACGCAAGAATACGCACATCGACTCTGGTGGTTTTGGTATCACCTATTTTTTTGACTTCCCGCGACTCCAAAACCCGAAGCAGCTTGGGTTGCAACATAGGCGGCAGCTCTCCAATTTCGTCCAAGAGCAATGTACTGCCGTGAGCTTGCTCAAATAAACCAATCGTCGAAGATACCGCTCCGGTGAATGCGCCTTTCACATGCCCGAATAGTTCAGACTCCATCAGATGGGCTGGTATAGCCGAGCAGTCCACCACCACCATGGGCTTATGGGCCCGATGGCTGTATCGGTGAATTTCTTCCGCCAGCAATCCCTTACCAGTACCGGTTGGACCTGTAATGAGCACAGTGACATCTTTTGAGACGATACGCTGCGCTAAGTGAAATAATGCTCGCATTTTTAGGCTGCGACCCAACATACGACCAAAAGAATACTTCGAGCTCAAGGGTACCTTGACTACCTCATGCAACGGCTCGAAGACCAAAACGGCATCGCCGGCTCTGATACGGGCTGTGGGTTGAAGATAAGCTTCAACGATCCGAAATCCGGCGACTTCGGTTCCGTTGGTGCTGCCAAGATCGCGAATCAGGTATCCAAAACGAGTGATGCGGATTTCAAAATGTTGGCGGGACACCGTGCTCTCAGTCAAACACACATCGTTTTCCGGTGCGGTGCCGACCCGAATTACATCCGATTCCATGACATATTCGCTGCCACAGTCACGACCCTCGACCACCAACAACTTACATTTGTGGTAGGCCATGGTCTCCGACTGACCATCACGATAGGTCAACAGGGTTTGCTGATCGGTAAACTTGGTCATGTGGCTCGTACAGCGCTTATTGCAGTACATGCAATGAGTTTTTCACTATGATGCAACCCGTGCATATCCCACCATCCAGAACAAAAACCAAACCAACCCCTCTCGAGTTTCGGTGGTCAAACCTTCATCACAGCGGTTGAATGCTTTCTACACTTGAGCTTAGCAGAGTTCGCTAAAATGAACAATCCCACATCTGTTGATGCAATCCTCTTCTCAAGATGGGTTTTCGCCTTTCAAGTTCGGAATCTGTTTGCGCACCTGATCCACCACCAAGCGTTGCGCCAAACCGGCCAAGAAACCAAACAAGTTGGCCCAAATTCTAAAAACCTCGCTCAGCGTATTCATCTGACCTGGTTCAGTACCGTAGAATTGGGGTAGCACGGTCATGATGGCATCCACGAACAACCACCCCATCAAAGAAAGGGTCTGAAAGATCCAGGGCCAACTCAATACCCCACCGCGTAGGGCCAATGCCGTGAGCAACAACGGCGCAATCAATCCCAGACATATGATGTCCCCCAGGGCGGACGAGAGCCACTCGATGGCAAAATAATCACCATCCAATACGCGCCCGAGGCTGTATACCGCAGCGGGCCCTGCCAGTATCAAAGCCAAAGCCACGGCAATCAATTGTACAAAGAGTTGAGCCCACTCGGGTCCGGGAAGCTCGAGCTCGGCAATCCGCCATGCGCGGGAAAGCATCACGATGCCCACCACAGCCGAGGTGTTACCGAAAGCGTTGCAAATCCCCTGGAAAAGGCCGATTTGCACCTGATCGGCGCCCATCCAGGCAATAACAGGAATGACATTGTAGAAATTGATAAAAAACGCACACGCCACCAACCACAACCAGGCTTTGCGCAGATAGTCACCCGGTTTGAACTTCAAAGCCGCCAACAGGCAGCCCGCCAGAAACATCAGGTTGGTCAAGTTGAGATTAATATAGTGAAATCCTGAGTTTATATCCGGATCATCAATAAAAATCATATCCAATATTAGAAACAACCCCAACCAGGCAACCGGCAAAATGAGTAGATTGCGAAACTTCATATCGTCACCATAACCTCATGATACGGTAAGCAAACACGAGAAAAAATCCGAAAAATATCTTGGATCAAGATCCATCATCATTATAAAACCATTATATTGCACACATAAATAAAAAAAGAAATAATCTAAAATTAACCATTCGATAAAACTATTTTCTCGCTTTCAATCAGCATAAATCAACAAAAACACATCATAATTTGATACTGATTCTCCAAAAAAGTGCAGTTTCATGGTCACGTGGTTGATGCTGTGTATATAAAATCCTTACACATGACTACATCGTGACTTCTGCTTTGCTTTTCGCTTAGTCCACAGAAGATTGGTTGCAAGCTTGAAATAATCGCGTCGGCTTTTCACATCAAAACGCTCAAATCCAATACCATCAACAGTCATAAAAAATCGTCGTAGACAGCGATCAAAGTATTCCTCTTCGAGTTTACAATCTTGTTCATGATTTTTTTCAGACATTCTTGTACGAAAACTTTTTAGTCTTCCATCAACCAGCTCTTCACTTGAACTACGTAGACCATCCTACAATATAAATTCTATTTTTCTTTGAAAGAAATAAATTGACCAAGACTCATTTAATCATTTGTTCTCTCAAAACTTCTCCAATTCTGTACTCATCAGTTTTCGCACAACAATTTGTTGCTGTTTACTCTTGTTTGGCTCTTGAAATTTATAAAATGGACCCAAAGCAACGATTCACCGGTTGACTCAAAACAAATGACAAAGATACAATTAACCTGGTTTCAAGAAAACCGGAGGACTACCATGAAAATATCATTCCAAAAATCAATTCGAGTTGGTGTATCTATTATCTTGTGTTTTTTGCCAATTATAAATTGCACACCCAACGAAGACGATGACCCAAACAACAATAACAACAATAATAATAACAACAACGGAAATGGAGATCCCACAATCGTTTGGTCCACACCCATGCAGGTTGACCTAAGTAGTGCAGGTTTGCAGCTTGATCTGAAAACAACACCGGATAACCAGTTTGCTGTCGCTTATTATAAAAGACACCCCGAACTGAGCGAATGTGAACGACCCATTCTTGGGGGAGGTGCCACCAAAGCCATTTTGGATATCGTCGCATATGCCAAGTACAATGGAACATCCTGGAGCCAAGCCGATATAAGAGCAATCGAAACCGCCATGCTGACCGGAATCACATTGGCATTTAGCGGAAATGATCCCATCATTGCCTACTTGGGAGGAGAGGAAGGTAATCAAATCTGTGGAGGTACGGATCTCATGTTGGATCGGGGCCCGGATGGTTGGATGCAGACAACCGTCTCCAGCAATTCGAATGATGCTTTGGCTGGCGCGGATTGTCCGAAAGGACAAGGATTTTGTGATTTTGGAGACGTTGTAGGCCTTTGGCCCTCCATGGCGCTATCAAATAATGGCTCAGCTACCGGAATATTGTATCGTGACATTCACAACGGTTATACCCAAGACGCCAACAGATTCTCCGATCTTGAATACGCCTACAACACCGGAAGCGGATGGCAACACGAATGGGTCGATTTGGCTCGAGGAGCCGGCAACTACAACCGGCTGGTTTTCGACAATCAAAATGTGCCTGTGGCAGTCTACTACAACGGCCCGCTGGGTACGCTGCATTTTGCCAAACGCCCTTGGGCCGATTGGACCCAGGGCGACGAGTGTTCCCATGACGGTCAATGCGAATCACCCAAGGTTTGTGTGGGAGCTCGATGTACCCATATCATCGCCAAATTTACGACCGGTCTCGATCATCAAGGTATCTCTCTGGCCATCGGCAAAGACGGCCGTTATCTGATTGCCTACCA
>JBFFBT010000042.1:0-25776 GCA_041560255.1 Myxococcota bacterium
AAATAAATACCTTGTCTCAACTGGCCTCATTTCTCTGGAGGTGGCATCTTGACAGCAAAACCGGCCGAACCGCCGTGGTACGGACCCGTATGCCCGGTGGTGTGGGAGGAGGGGCACCGTGAGGTGTCCCCCTATCCCGATAATTTTAACAATGGATCCTGGATAGAATCTATCCAGGATAACGGCATTTTATGCAACTGGCGAGTCTACCGATAGTGTTGCGACCCAAATGAGCCGGCCTGCTAGGATGGGGGACTAAAAAAATAGAGAAATTTTTGGTTGACGATTGGTCCCTGCCACGGTCTTTATTATATAGAGATACAAACCATGGCGAGCTATGTGATCCGATGGAGTTAATATATTGATATGACAGAATAAAAAAAAGGATCGCGAAGAAGAAATTTATGTTATAAAGGAAATTAAGGAATGAGTGAATAAAAATGGATCTTCATATCTTCCTGTAAGCCGGAAAGTGATTTCCGGGGATATGAAATAATCGGGAGCGGCCCAGCCTCATATTTTGCACTTCGATTGTACGCACTTCGGATGGGATGAGAGGGGTGTATTCTCCCCAATGAGATAGGAGATTGACGTGTTCTTTCAATTTTCGAGTTCATGGTTTGATCGTATGCATGTGATTCGTTGGGCATGGTTGTGGTGGTTTTTCGTGGTTTGCCTGCCTATTTCGGTAAGTGCAGATGTCGACATCCGCGTCAACGGGGTTTTGCAGCCGGGTGAAGACAACCAAAGCTATGTGGTTGCCGTCTCGGATTGCTCCCGGGTGGTCTCTCTCAAGGTTGTGTCTGATCCAAATCAGCCGGTGTATTCGTCCCAGGACGCCGTGACTCTTACGGCCGGTCGGTTGGCCTGCGGTTTTCTGATCGATGCAAAAGCGCAGGTGAGTTTGAGACCCGTGGTGGAGATTACCTACCAAGATGGAACCAAATACCTGCATGGGGAGAACTTTTCGATTGAAAGCACCAAGCCCGTGGTCACGTTCGACGGTATCGGGTTCACATCTATCGACTCGATTCAGCACTTGGTGGTGCGGGCAACCGCCAGCGATGATGTGGATATTTCCTATGTAGGGTTTTCTGTGCACGGTCTCAGGGCTTCGGATTTGAGAAGCGCGGGCGGGGTCATCGATGTGGCCGCAAAATATGCATTTGCCAAGACCGATGGATACCAGAGAGTGTACCCCGAGGAAGAAGGGCAGGTGAGCTATACGTATTTTCTGCCGACCAGTAGGATGTTATCTCCGGCCGAGATTGCCCACGACGGCATTGTCTTCGTGGAGCTCATGGCAGTGGATTCATCGGGCAACCATATGTCGTTGACCAAGGTGGCCTTGACCGGGTTGGATATCGAAGAAAAAGCCTACAGCCTGACCGCAATGCCCAATCATATCATTTTTACGTCGTTGCTTGAAAACGCCGCCATCATACCCGTGGTGGATTTCGAATTTCGTGGTCTGACCGAACTGACCGGCTCCATCCATGGGGTAACCTATCAATCCTCCCGGCCCGATTTGGTAAGGGTTGCATCCTCCGGAGTGGTGTATCCCTTGACAGAGACCGATCAACCGGTATTCATTACGGTAGCTTATCCCGGCTTACCCTCTGTCGAGATCCCGGTGGAGGTGAACTTCAGCAAACAACTGATTTCTCTCAAAGCGACCGGTTTGGACCAAAACGACATGTTGGTGTTGGATCGCCTCAACACCCCGCACGCTCTTCCGATCATGGTAGGGGTTTATGATGACGGCAGTGAAGCGGTGATTACTTCTCAATTTTCCGTAAAGTTCGATTTGGGTGAGGGGGCGATCGGGGTATTCGAATTTGACGATCAAGACAGACTGTTGGCCCGAGCTGCGGTGCCGGCGGCCTCTCCCGGTCTCATCCACGCTTCCTTGGATCTGCATCCCGAGATACATACCTCCATCCCGGTCGCAGCCATGGACGCGCCGCCCGAGATTGATCTGAAAACAAAGAAAAGCGTGTATGCGGGCACGGAGCTCATGTTGGAGGCAACGGTCTCAGATGATGCCGGTGTGTCCCAAGTTCGATATTTCATGGATGGGCTCGCCATCGGAAGCAACCAGGCAAAACCCTGGAAAATCAATCTTTTGGTCAACGAGCAATTGGTAAATCGTACACTTTCCCTGTATGCCCGGGCTATCGATTCGGCCGGACAAATCACCCAGAGCCAGACCCATAGGGTTACGGTTTTGCGGCCGGGAGAAAACCAAAATCACAAGCTCGAGGTTATCAAGCCGGAGTTGATGCAACGGATGGTCGAAGGCAGTCCGATCACATTCGAAGTGGGACGCATAATACCGGAATCCCAAGCGTTTGCAGAGACGGATATCGCTTACGTGGAATTTTTTCAAGAAGGCCGCATGCTTGGCAGGGCCTACTTTCCGGCCTACGTCAACTCGTTGAACGCAGATAACAATCGTTGGGAGCTTTGGAGATTTCGAACCACCGTCGAAAAGATCTCGGTTACAGAGACCAGTCGGGCCTTCCATGCGATTGCCCATTCCAAGGCAGGTGATACGACCCAGAGCGAATCCGGGTTGTACCGCATCGTGCAAAACCAGGCTCCCAAGCTGACCTGGCATGCGCCTCCAAACGGTTCTTCCGTGGTTGTAGGCAAGACGCTTCAGTTGATGTTCGAGATGGCGGATGACACTCTTGGAACCGGCCTGCAGGTTACCTTGGTGATGAACGACAAAGAGATTGATCACCTTTATTTTACCGACAAGGCCATGGAAGATACCCCGAACTTGGGGCTCGAACGGGCAAAAGGCACTTTCAATGTGTCGATTACCGAGGCCATGCTGGGTATGCCGCTGTCTTTTCGGCTCAAGGCTCTCGATATCCACGGTTTGGAGGGGGTGTCGGACACTGTGAAAGTCTCTGTGCGTGAAGATCGACCTCCCACGGTTGTGATGGTAAGCCCGGTGGACGGCATGCATTTCACGACCGGTCTTTCCATCGAGATGAGAGCCGATGCCACGGACGATATCGGAGTCGACCGGGTGGAGTTTTATGTCGACGATCGTTTGGTGGGATCGGATTCGATAAGTCCGTATGCTTTCACATATGTGCCCCAAGTCAGCGTTACCCAGGCCATGCCGCTTCGGTTGCATGTGGTGGCCGTCGACTCGAAGGATCAGAAAACCCAAAGCAGTCCCGTATTGGTAACACTGGGGAAAGATGAAGAGCCGCCGGTTGTGCATATCGTCTCGCCGCCCGTAACGGGTGTACAGGGAGAGGTTGATCTTGCCGCGGTGGTTGAAAGAAGTGAAATACTACTGAAAATAACCGGCTACGACAATGTCGGAGTGGAAGAGCTCGAAATTCGAGGCGTAGGGGTGCTCGGCGATACCTTTACGCTTACCGGTAACCTGGATGGCGGGCTGACCGAGCAGCAGGTCCAGCCTCAAAAGATTCCGGGTGTATTGCGGGCATTTTCGGCCGCCCGAATCATTGCCGTGCCGGAATTTAACACGGATTCTCATATCGATGGCAACTCATATCCCATTTGGGTGATTGCCAAAGATGCCACCGGAAATCAATCACGCGCCGAGCTTACCGTGCGGGTGCAACAAGACCAACCTCCTTCGGTTACCGAGTTGCGATCCGACCGGCAGGTGTGCTTTCCCAAGGACGTGATACGGTTTTATGCAAGCGCGAGAGACGATCGAATGATAAAGAGCCTGGAAGCGCGTTTTCTTCTCGACGGTGCGTCCGGTTCGATACCGGACGAGATCAAACAACTTTCCGCCGCGGGCGAAAGTGCGACCGAGGTTTTTATCCTCGATTTGAATACCCTCGATCTCTCCAATGACGAACACCAGATCGAAATACAAGTCGTGGCGATCGATGACACCGGCCAAAGGTCGGATTTGGTGGAAGGTGTCGAGCCGGCAATCCAAAGGGTCATGGTGAAAGCCGATCACAATCCGCCCATGGCAAGTATGACAAATCCAACTCTGGGCACCAGTCTATACGCTGGAGCGGAAACGGTTTTTCATTGGCGGGTGGTGGATGAGTCGAGCCTTGCCCGGTTTGAAGTGTTGCTCGGCACCCATAGGATTTTCGAGCGCAATCTCGAAAAATCAACCGAAACCGGCACTTTTTCCTACACAATACCGACGGGTGGAGACAAACTTACCTTGACCCTGGTGGCCACCGATGTGTTTGCAAATCGGTCCGAGCGAGACATTGACTATCAACTCGCAAGCGATCAACCCCCACGCATCGTCATCGAATCACCCCCGTCCGGCATCCGCCTGGTGGAAGGTGAAACCGTAGAATTGGTCGCCGATGTCTCTGATGATCGCAAATTGACGAAAGTGACTTTCTTCGAAGAGATCGGGGGACAGACCGTCGTGTTGTTGCGGTATGCCGACAGATTGCTGGATGAGCACGTCGCGCAAGGTATGGCTTTCAGTTGTCCGGTGCGCACGCCCCATAGAATGGAGGCGGGTGACCTTCCCTATCGTGTCGGGGTGATGGCGGATGACGGCGTCAATCCTCCGGTGGCGGTGTATGCAGATCTCGATGTATTGGACGATCATGAAGATCCGCGGGTCTCTCTCATCGATCCGGCCGGACCGCTCAGCTTGTCGAAGGGTGGCAGCTTTGGTGTGAAGATCCGGGCGGAGGACGACCAGGTCATCGATCGGTTGTTGCCGGTATTCAAGACTGTCGCGGGTAGCGAGATCATTGCGACCTGGATGGGTATGCAGAAGAAAGAAAGAATCGAGACCATTACTTCGCCCAATCCGGATTCACTGGGTTCGGTGGTGGTGGGGCGCAGATTCTACCTCGAGGCCGAAGCGAAGGTGCAGTTGCCCGCGGATTTCGGCGATCAAGAACAGAAGCTTGTGTTTTTCGTGCGGGCGATGGATCGAGGGATCAACCAGGCAGACAGCCAAGAGGTGGAGATACGTCTTTTACACACGCAGGATGAAGAAGGGCCGGACATTACCATCAATGAGCCCAAGGCAATCGTCGTGGAGCAGCAAACCCTGCACGCCCGTATCGAGATTACCGATCCGAGCGGGGTAGCTGCCTATTCGGTCAAGCGCGAGGGGCTTGCTGCTCCTATTGCCGATGTGACCGGCATCGAAGAAAACCGGGTGTCCGTGCAATTTGATATCGAAATACCCGCCTTCGACCCACAGCAACCCGGACAAAACCAGTTTGTCCTGGTGGTTGAGGCGACCGATACTTTGGGTAACCATTCGATGATGAGCCAGGTGGTTGAGATTGTGAAGGATGCTGCTCCGGTCATCGTGGTCGAGGATCCAAAGCCCGTCGATCAAATCACCGGCGCTGCGAGCGCCTATCAGACCTTCTTTTTCAGAGATGATTACCTTTCCCATCAAGAGCCGGATTATTTCTTTGCGATCTACACGACGTTGGATGGATTTGGAGAGAATGGTGTACGCACCATGACGGGCACATTGGGCAATTACTCGAACGTGATGAACGACGTGCACCTGGAGATGACCACCGAATACCCCGAAGGCGAAGGTCTCCCTGGGGGAGTTTGGGTCAATGAACGCGCCTATATCACGGCGGGCGCAGACGGCTTGCTGCATATTGCGCCGCTGGATATCAAGAGTAGTCCCAATGTGCGCAATCAATTGGATGAACGTATCAAGCTGGATTTCGGACCTGATTATCGGGTGGTGTATCACATAACCCAATATCGCGAAGACGGATGCAGCGCTTTCATCGGACGCCACCAAGTCGAAGATGCCTTGGGTGTGGATTTGGCAATGCTGCTGTTTTCGAGTTTCGAACCACGATCCGATATCGTATCCGCCGTCATCGTACCCGAGGTGCTGGATGCATCCGGTGAGTCGGTGGAGTGTTTCGTCGATGAAATTCGGATTGACTCGGGGATTTTTGCTGGTTTGGAGTACTATACAAACGCAACCGGCAATCATTGGTTTGAAAACCGTCAGGTGATGATTTCGGTCCTGGTGAAGGATCTCAGCGCATCGGTGTCACGATCCGCGCTGGTGTCGGCTCAACGTTTGCAAGCCGTGCACAATGCCAAAGGTATTCGATTGTCAACCTATCAGCCGGTTCCGGAGACGAATGCCGTCTCAGAGCTTAGCATCTTTGCCTTCGGCGTGGATCGTTTTTCGCAATCCAGAGGGATCCAAGCGCTGTCGGCGCTTTCGACTCGAAAGATCACCCCGGATGAGCAAGCTCCGGTGGTAAGCATTCGCGAGCCATTCGATGGTCGAAATGTGACCGCCATGGAACGCCTTGATATCAAGATTCGAGTCGATGAAAACACGCAACGGGTCCAGACCATCAAATTGTTCGAGAACAACCGGAACATGTTGGTGGAGCTTGCCGGTCGTTACGGGCGAAAAGATTTTACAATCCCCTATCAGGTGCCCGGGGATTATTTGGGTGGTGAAATCGATCTCGTGGTGGTGGCCGAAGATCTGCACGGATCCGTCGAGTCTCAAAAGATCACCCTGCCGGTGGTCGAAAACCAAGCGCCCGGACTTCGTTTTAAACGATTTTCGACATATATGGTCGACGGCAAATACCTGGATGTGATCCAGGATCAAGCCAAATTGGATTATGCCGAGTTTTGGGTAAGGGTGGGCGAGTCGTTTGAGTTTATCGCCGAGCTGTCCGATGATGATGGACTTTCCGAATACACCATTTGGCCCTTGAATCTGGTTGGAAATCATGCCGGCACGCAACCCGTGTTTCACAAGGTGTACGAAAATCCGGATTGTCCCGGGAAGCCCAAACAAAGTGATACCATCACGGCGGTCATCCCGTTTACCGAGAACCGGCCGATGCAGTACGAAATCGCGGTCATGGATCATTTCGGAAACCGCACGACGCGTTCATTTATCGTAAAGCCGGTGGCCAATATGGCTCCCGAGGTGCGGATCACCTCTCCCTCGGATGGTCATCACATCGTGGCCGGAACGTTTCGGATTCTTCTCAGGGTGGTCATGACAGACGATCGTCTCTTGTCCAAAGGAGGAGTCGAAGTCTATGCAAACGATGTGCGTCTCATCGATCACGACGCTCGTATCTTGAACGTAGACGAAAAAGATGCCGCCACCATTCAGGCGTTTGCCTCCATGACCGACAGCATCGAAGAGAAATACTCGGTCCGGATGGCCGAGAAATACGGCCGGATGACCAGTCCGTTTGCACGTCGGTTGGACATGGTTTTGGAAGTGCCCAAGGGCTTGTACGAGCAGACCGAAAAGATGCGGCTTCGTGCCGTGCTGAATGATGCGGATGGGGCTTCGGGAGGTCATGAAATCAGCATCAATATCGATCCGGACGAGATCAACCCCGAGATCGCAGTATTGGAGCCGGAGGTAGGCTTCAGTGTACCTGAAGGGGCGAGCTTCAATTTGGTTTTTCGTGGTTACGACAATGTCAAAGTAGAGCAGATGGAGCTCTACCGGGCTTATCGGGCGCGTCAGGCCGACGGAGTGTACAAGATGAGCGCCTACGGGTCGCCGATCAGGTTGATCCAAGGTATCGAGGATCGGGACTTCGAGCCGATCAGCACGGTCAACATCGACACCCCTTGGTACAACCATAGAGTGGCGGTGGACCGGGTGAGCAGCATCTCGACCCAGATACCCGGCTTGGATCCGACCGGCGATGTCCACTATGAAATCTGGATCAAATTGGCCGCCAAAGACGCAGCCGGCAATGTACGGGAGCGGGAGGTGAGCTTTCCGGTTTGGTTGGATCAAAAACCGGTGGTTGACATCATATCGCCCGAGCCCAATACCAACATTGTAGAGGGCAGTCGGTTGGTTGTAAATGTACACGCTTTCGACGACATCGGAGTTGATTCGGTGCGGTTGATAGCCAAGCATGGATCTGCAGGAACCGAGGTTTTCAACATCGCCTTGCGGCAACCGCCATACCAGTATGAAATTACCGTTCCGGCTTTCGATCCGATCGATCCGTCCAGCAACCGCTTGTATTTGCATGCGGACGCCTTGGACGTGTATGGGCAACGATCCGAAGAGCGCGTTCCCCCGCCGTTGAACATCATCATGGATCAACCCCCTAGCGTGGTGATCGGTGTGCCTGAGAGCGAGTCTAAGATAAGCGAAGGCGGAAAACTGCTCATACAAGTAAACGCCATCGATGATGTGGGCATCGACCGAGTGACGGTCGAAGTGCAGGGTTTGGTTGCCGGAAGCAAGACACTTACCGATTCGGTATATCCTTACGAGTTTTTACTACCGGTGCCATATGGTCAGGCGGGCCGGGATCTGCGGCTTACCGCCAAGGCGGTCGAGATGAGTTACAGCGGTGATCCTCGCACCAGCCAAACACCCCATGACACCGTTGTGCATGTGAGTAAAGATATTACCCCGCCCGAGTTGGTGGTGGCGGCGCCGCCTGTTGAGGGCGCCACCATGGTCGAAAAGCGCTCACTGCAGTTCGAGATCGAGGCGTGGGACGATGTGCAAGTCGCAAGCGTCAGACTTGTGTTGATGGCGGATAAAAACGGTGACGGCAGCTACGATGAAGCCGAAGCCATCGAGCAAATGATTCTGACCGACCCTCCCTACTATGGATATATACATCTCGAATCCATCCAGAGTTATATGGGAACGACGGGTGATACGGTTGCCGAGCTTCCATGCATGCTTCGGATCGAAGCCATAGACGGCGCGGCCAACCAAACTGTCGAGAATCGGCCGGTCGTCATGGTCAAGAATCTTCCTCCCGAGATCGAGCAGATCCAGATTTTGGACTCGAGAGGATTCAATCTGGGTCATTTGGCGTCCGAGGTCACCGAAGGCCGCAGTATCGTGGTGCATGTGATTGCAAAGGACCGGGAGGTTGGAGTGGATTCGGTCAGGTTGCACCAAGCCCTCGGTGTTCAAATCGACGACGGATCGTACGAACCGAACGGCACCGATACGGCCGCGCCGTATCAGTTTCACATCGAAGTCCCGACGGGCCGGGTGGGAGAGCGCTTGAGTTTCAAAGCGGTCGCGCATGATTTGGATGGCTATGCATCGGCGCTCTCAGAAGCGAAAACCTTGACTATTGTCGCCGATAAGCCGCCGGTGGCCACCATCATCAAACCTGCCAACGATCAATCTGTCATCATCGACGGACAGCAAATCGAAGTATGGGTGGAAGCCATCGACGATTTGGGCGCCGAGGGGATCGATCGGGTGGTGTTTTACCTCAACGATCAACCCGTCTATACCGCTTACAATTCTTTGTCGGATGAGACCGGTTCGGCCGCCCAAGAGCATGTGTACCAGGCGCTGATCGAGCAACCCCAGGGAGTGGAAGGTTTCGAAATTCATGCAGTAGCCGTGGATGTCATGGGCCACGAAGGCCGAACCCAGACCGTGAAGGTAGGCCGCATCGAAGATACGGTGGCGCCCAAGCTGGCGGTGCTCTCACCCATCCAAGGAAGCATTCTCACTGCAAATCAAGAACAAAAGCTCAGCGTGTCGGTATCCGATATCGGCAACCTGGATGAGCGTCGGGTATTTATGAAAATGACCCGTACGCATCAATGTATCAGCGGAGTCAATGATCAAGACGCGTATGGTTGCGATCCTGCAGCGGGTGACGTCATGATCTCGCAAAAGCAAACCGAGCTGCTTTTATCCGATCAAAAGAGTGATTCGGATTTACACTATTATGTGTACGAAACGACTGCCGCAGATGACCAGAGTAGTCAGGTGTTCAAACGCACCGATCTGCCCAACGAACGGGTAACCATCGACGCTTGGGTCGAGACTCCCAACCACCTGGTAAGCGAAAAAACCACCCACGAAGTCGGCTGGCCGGTGACCCACCGCAAGAAGCTGTCTCCGGGATCGGTGTATTGGTCGTATACCGCCGTGGATCAGTTCAGGGGAGAGACCCGTCAAGGAGCCTTGTTGTCGGCTTGGTCGAGCAAGAGCCCTATGTTTCTAGAGCCCGATCTTCAGACCGGTGTTACCCACGTGCCCGATCTTCAGGCTCCCGCGGAGACCACCGGCTTGTTTATCGCAGACGAGCTGAACACCGCACAGATGGATGGACAGGGACAGGTTTTCATCGATGCCGAAAACAACCAAACGCAAAAGTTTTGCGGCACCATCACGCGTATCTTCGCGGATCAAAACTTTGTCATGGCATCCAAAGCCGGATGTATAAGCTACAAACCTTGCACGCTGCCGGATGGCAACCCCAGCGGGGAGCTGTTGATCTTCAGGGTGATTGAAACCCCCGACAACCTCGGGCTTCCCTATACATTGAGCGGTCGAGTCGACATGCCCTACCCGGAAGTCTTCGGCTTGGCGAGAAAAGACGATTTGGCTCTGGTGGCCAATGGTCACGGCGGCATCCAGGTGGTGGATATCAGCAATCTTTTGGCCCCGTATCATGTGGGATATATCAAACCGAACGGTTTTGCCCGCGATGTGGCCATCTGGGGAGATTTCGCCCTCATTGCGGCTTCGCACGAGGGATTGGTGATCGCCGATTTGACCGATCCGGCCATGCCCATTGTGGCCGGGCTGGATACTTTCGGCATTGCAACCCGGCTCTTTGTGGAAGGCAATTTTGTGTATGTCACCGATATGGCTGGAGACGGAGACGTATCGCAACTCAACGTCATCGACATATCCGATCCCTACAATCCGTTTTTACAAAACAGCCTGAGGCTCGTACCGAGCCAAGAAAACCTGATTGCCGACGGGGTATACGATGTGACGGTGTCCGGCGGTAAAGCCTATGTCACCGTGCATTATTCGGACCATGCCACCCATCTGCCGGCCAAGTCCGTGGTGGAGATGATCGACTTGCAGGCCTTAGAAGACAATCGTTTGGACGCCACCCTTCCGGCAGTCGTTCACGAACAAGCCACCAGCTATGATTTCGCCTTGACGGACATCGGTTTGGCCCGAGGCGCCTTGCAGGTTGCCGCAGGAATGCAGGGTTTGGTAAGGATCGATTTGCCTGCGTTGAGCATACTCGATCATGTCCCCGAAAGCGAAAAGCGGGACGTCTCCACCGGTTTGGAAAAAATCAGGATCGAGCTATCCGCCAATCTTTCGAGCGACACGGTTTTGGAGGATTATTTCTCCGTGTATACCTTGGATGCCGAGTTGGGAGAGGATGTCACCCAGGATCTGTTCGATCTCGGTTTTTCGGTGCGGGAAGGCGGGTTGAATACCAGGCGCATCGAGCTGACACTGCGGGCCGGTAAAGAGCTCATGGCGGATACCCGCTATGTGGTGGTGGTAAAGCAGGGATTGAGCTCCGTATCCGGATTGCCGCTTTCCGGTGATTACCGGTTTTCGTTTTATACCTCGGCTGCGGGCGCAGCCATGGCTCCCGACATCCTGGGTGTCGAGCCTTCCAAGGGTCCGACCGACGGCAATACCCCGATCGTCGTGTTTGGAACCAATCTCGGTCAAAACCCAAAGATTTATTTGGGTGGACAGTTGTTGCCCATCGATGCGGTCGAGCCCGCAGATCCGTCCGGCGGACCTCATCAATACGATCGTATCAAAGCGACCACGGTGCCCAACTACCCAGGTCCCGCCGCCATCAAGGTGGTGCGGGAGGACGGCCTGTGGTATCAGATCTTGGGTGCCTATACGTATGTCGACGATCTGCAGATTTCGTTTATCCATCCATCGGTTGTCCGGGTCGCCCAGGGAGACCTCAATGATCGGGTGGAGATCGTGGGTTATGGTTTCCACGATCAAGTCGAGCTTTCGGCATGGAAGAGCGGACAACCGGACAGCGCGGTTCATTTCAGCGTCGACAACGACAAGTTGCTATTATACAGCTCCGAGCGGATGGTATGGCGGGTGCCCGATTTCGGCTATTCCTACCGCGGATTTGTGGACGTCGAGGTGAGAGATCCTCAAGGCAAACGCTATCTTTTAAAGAATGCATTGTTCTACGGCAAGCTTCAGGTGGATAGGTTCATTCAGCATGAGGATCCCATCGATATATCAAAACCGCAAAGCGATGAGGGTTGGGACAATTATGTGAAAGACGCCAACATGTTGCCGTATGGCGAAGTGGTGGATTTGGCTTCGGACCCGAAACTCGGCTTGATTTACGTCCTCGGACGCGGAACCTACAACCTGAACATTCCCAGAGTTAAATCCAATCTTCCCAGGATCAATCCGAAAATTCAGTCATTGGACGACTTGCATCGCAACACGCCTCCGGGTTGGATTTCCTTGGTGCATTATGACAGACATGCGCTTGAAAATGCGGCCCCCATGCATGGTTTGGGTTATTACAACATGCCGCCCGAGCTCGTGCCCACCGGCATGCTGCTGTCGAGCGGGCATGTCTATGTCGGCGCCGTCGGTACGCATCTCGACTTCATCGATCCCGAATACGAAGATCAGAAGGTGGTTTTGGTCTACAAGCGGGTGGATGCGCTGCCGGGCTCGGGAGACCCGGAGCCGGACGATCGGGATATTCGGTACAGCCTGCCTTTGGATTTCGAGGATGCGCCTATATCCATGGCATCGGCCGGCAAGTTGTTATTCGTAGCGAGCCGAAAAGACGGTGTCGCGGTGCTGTCCATCGCGGATCCTGAAAAACCTTCCGTCGTTCGGATCATCAGAAGGGCGAGGGTGGAGGGTCACGAAGTCCGGCTTCTTCCGCAACAAGTGCAAGTCATTGATGACCGATTGCATGTGGCCGGTGAGTACAAAAGGGACAACTACCCTGCCTCCGAGTATGGCAGGTTTGTCTTCGACCTCCATACGCCGACCCTGCCGCAGGTGGGTATGCACCCTGATGGCGCGATCAGCCATCCCGTCCATAGTAGACCTGCGTATGTCACCATGCGGGCGGTGACCAGTCTATCTATGTATGATGCCTCCATCCCCGACCACATCCGCATGCTGGGTCGCTATGATCACCATGAGATCCGATTGGCGGCGCAAATGAAAGATGTCGTCGGCTTGAGCACGCTCAGCGCCGGGATCGGTGAGGCCGAGTCCAATGCCTACATGACCATCTACGACCTCAGTCGGCCGGACATGCTTTCCGTCTTGGATGCGGTGAGCGTTGATCTCGACAATGAGAGCGTGATGCCCGCGGCCGTGATGACCGAAGACGGCTTGATAGTCGGGGCCACCGGAGGTCGATTGTTGCTGGTGGATACACTCGTACAAGATCTGGTTCGGTCCACACCGGAACACCGGGATGAGAGCCTGCCGACCGATACGCTCATACGCCTGGAGTTTACCACTCCCTGGACCCCGGAGCAGCTTGGGGCTGTGGAAGAATACATTCAGCTCGTGCGAGACGATGGTTCGGAAGGCGGAGCGTTGCATGCATATTCACTTTCGATCGACCCTCAAAATCCGCGGACGTTGATCCTGCACCCACTCGATGGATTGGTTGCCTCGAGCGGCTACCGAATCGAGCTGAGTGGAGTGCCGGGCGCCAGAAGAGCCTACGGTTTGTTTGATCATGTGATCGAATTCTCCACGGCAGAAGACAACCGACCCCGGCCCGAAATCATCTCCTGTCAACCGACGATAATCGAGACGACCGGCGGTGAGTTGAACGTCGTGGTGAGAAATGCCGATTCACAAAACCCGATCTTTTTGTTGGCGGGCCAAAACGCACCTGTATTGCAGCATGAAATCATCGATACACAGGATACCCGCTTCACCATTCAAGCGCCCAAAAACCAGGCGGGACCCGCCGGATTGACGGTGATGAACCAAAACGGCGGAAAGTACACGTCCATCGGTGCGGTCATCTATACAGAGCCTCTCGAGATCCAAGCAGTCGGCCCCACTCGCGGGAGTGTACATGGAGGCACCTGGATTACCATTCGGGGACGGGGCTTCCGATCGGGTCAATCCATGCTCGTAGTGTCGGTAGATGGTGTCGAGATCCTGCCGGATAAAGTCAAGGTGCTGGACTCTCAGACCATCACGGCTTTGACCCCCGAAGGACGTCTCGGGTTGGTCGACGTGAAAATTACTTTGGGATCGGGTCAAAGCGCGGTCCTTAAAAACGGATTCGAGTATGTTCAACCGGCCGGACTGGTCATAGAGCAGGGAGAAGGCCGTATCTACGATCTGGTCATCGATCCGACCGGCAACTATCTAATGGCGGCGGCCGGATCTCGCGGAGTACGCGTGTACAACATCGGCCCGGATTCCGGTATTCCGGATCAACAACGCCTCATCAAGAAGATCAGCTTGCCGAACGGATACTTTGCCTTGGGAATAGACAGCTATTTCGAACGGGGCGTCGATCAGATCATGGTAACGGGAGCCAAACCCGACGATCCCGAAAGCGCGCAGTTTTTTGTAATAGGATTCGATTCTTCCAATATCAGCAATGCCGCCATTCTGACCAGCCTGCCGTTGTATGCAAGCTTTGCCCGTGGAATCGAGGTCAAAAACAGCAGCGCGGTGGTCGCCATGGCCGAAAGAGGCCTCGGGATCATCGACATCTTTCACCGCTCCAAGTCCTATCTCAATTCGTCTTTCACTCTGCCGGGGAGTCTGCCTGCCTTGGATTTGGCCGTCCGGTCCGGCCTGCCGAATCAAGCCGAACAGTATGTGGTGGTGGCGGGCAATTATGACATGCGCACCAACCGTCTGTTGGACGAGCAAGATGCTTCGACCGGAGGATTGTTTGTCATCGAACACAGCGCGGATAGAGGCTTCGAGGTATTGGGAGAGCTGGCCGTGCCGGCAAGCCGCGTAAGCATTGCAGGCGATTATGCCTACCTCGCGGCCGGCTCCCAGGGTATGCTGGTGGTCGATCTCAAAGATCCCCGAAATCCCAAGATCGTAGCGAGGGTAAGCGGCATCGGCGAAGTAACCGATGTGTCGATAAACGGCAACACGGCGTATGTGGCCACCGGTAATGATGTCATCAAAATTTATGACGTGACCGATCCAACCTCTCCGGTGCCTTCCCACGCCATGATGGCGCCGGCCGGCAGCGCGGTGGATGTCGTGCTTGGTGGTTCGTATACGGGTATCGGGGCAGGGATCGGATCCGGAAAATCGCTGGTTGTCACCATCGCGGATGTCAACTTGAAAATATTCGGAGTCAACCCGCAAAACCGGATTCTCGATCTGGACGCCCATGGGAACCTGGTTATGACGCTTCGTTTCAACAAAGCCGTGGACCAATGGGCCGATAACTTGACGTTGTTTAAAGTGCTCGACGCGAAAGGCGCGTCCATCCCGAGCTCGACCACCATCGAAGGCAACGATGCCCATGTCGGCATCCTGCCTGGACACGGATTGACACCGGGCGACAAGATCACCGTGGTTGCAAGAAAAGGGATCGCATCGGTCAAGCACATCACGGGGGATGTATATCGGGTGCTGTATCGACTCGAGCAGGATCAGTGGTTTGATTTCATATACCGGGCGGATCGGCCCGAAAAACCGAGCATCGATACAGTGGTGCCCAGGCGCGTAGCGATGCTCAAAAGCGCCCAGGTGACCATCTCTGGATTGGGTATCCCTTTGGATCCTGTCAGGGTCAGGGTGTTCGTCAGTGATGTCGAAGCGCAAGTGACCAAAATACAAAGCGATGCAACCGACAGTCGATCTTCGATTGTCTATTGTACTCTGCCTGCCATGACCGAGCCGGGTCAATACGATGTGAGCGTTTGGGTGCAACACGCCGGCGTATGGGAGTCGGATACCCTGCAGGGTGGTCTCAATGTGGACGCCGAGCTCGAGTTTCATCGGTTGAGCCCGCATTGGGGTCCCATGAAGGGCGGTACCTTGGTCACCGTCCGAGGCCGCGGGTTCGAGCCTGGCAACTCGGTCATGGACGGGCTCAAAATTTTAGTGGGAGACGTTCCGGCCCGAAGCATACGGGTGTTGAGCACGGATCGGATGGAGATTGTGACACCCGGTGGATATCCGGGTCGTCATGATGTGTTTGGTAAAAACCGCTGGGGTGAAAACGCCGCCTTGACCGGTGAGGACGGATTTGGATACGGATTGAAGCTGTTGTCGTCCCGCTCCGTCACCCATAAACCCACCCGGGTGATTGTCGATCAGCAAACCGGTATCGCCATCACCAACGGCGGACACTGGATGGTGCAGTATCCGGATCCATACTTGGAGTACGTCATCGATGTGGTGCAACAATCGGATGCAGGGCTTAGAGCGCAGGAGTGCGTGCGTGCGGCCGCCTTCGACATTCAAAACCCCTTGGAACCATTGTTGGTGGGAGGCGCGGCGGGATTGCCCAGCGGCGAGCAGGGTACAAAACGAATCCGAGATTACGCTCAACGCATCCTACTCGAAGACAAAAAAGCGGAATTGGGTCTGACTCCGGCGGAAGAAAAGCAGCTCGAACGATACCATGGGGTCGAACTGGACATCGGTTTCGACTCGGTGGATATCTTTTTCGATCAAAAAAACCTAGATGGTGCGCTTCATAAAAACCTGTATGTGGCCGGCGGCAGCGCCGGGGTGGCCTGTCTCAATTTGGATGAGCAAAACGGCCTGCAGCTCAAATCGGAAGCCTTACAGTATGGCGGCGACAAACAAGTCAGCGCGCTCATGAGGCAAGGTTATACCTTGTTCGCGGCCCGCAGCCAGGTTAGCGGGGATCCTCCTAAAGAGCATTGCTCTCCGTACGAGAGTGACATACCCTCGTCACAAATAAAAATGGAGATGATAAACTATCTGGATGAAGCCGATCCTTTGCATGTGGGCAGCCTGCAAGACGCTTATGGCAATCACATCGCCGGCGCCAATGTGGTGAAATTGGATCGTGACTGGTTGTGGACGGGAGGAAAGGTAACCGGAGTGAGCTGGCAGCGCGGGATCGTCGCACCTCCATTCCCACCTCTGTACGACTGCAAAATCATGAACCAGACGTCTCTGGGTATACCGACCGACGCAGGCTCCGGAGAGCTTGCCGGCATCAACTTGTACGATCGAGCCTTTACCCGCTTTTATCCGTTGTCGGGTAACTTGTTTGATCTGGAAATTTACGGAGAATATTTAATCGCCGCCTTGGGCGAACAGGGGATAGAGATTTTTCATCGCGATCGACCCGAGTTGAAGGCCCAGGTTCGATTTGATCAAGATCTGCAAACCCCGCCCGGATCGGCGGTCGAGCTCAACCGCTTCGGCAACGTGTTGATGGTCTCCAGCGGGGCCGGGGGCGTCAAAATATTCGACATCGCCAATCCGCTTCAACCTGTTTTGATGTCGGCCGGCAACGTCGAAGCCGTACAGTCCCTGGATGTTTTCCAGGGCAGATTGATTGGTGTCTCCAGCGGCGTGGGCTTGTTGAACCTGGAGCTTCCGGGCGCCTTGGTCGTCGCTACCTCCGTGGACGAGGGTGATTGGATTGCGGATGACGAAACCTATGAAGTGACTTTCAACGAATATGTCACCATCGCATCTTTGAGCCAATCCGGCGCGGTTTCGGTATCCCGCTTGGATACCGGCGAGCCGATCGATGTCACGGTCACCCCGTTGGATCCCAAAAATGAGTCCGCCCGGAAGTTCGGCTTGATTTTCTCGAGAGATCCCGAAGCTGCCTACCAAATCAGGATTCAAAACGCCCGCAACCTGCGTTCCCAGGATCAATGGGTGGGCTTTGAGGCCAGAGTGCGATCGGCCGCAATCGGTTCGGTACGACCGGTGGTCGACGAAGTGGTTGGCGCGGCCATGCACCTGGGAGATGACGGTGTGGTCACCATCCGTGGACGTGGGTTTGTCAAACCGGCCTCACTTGCGGTTTTTCTGGATCAATATGAAATCCCGTTTACCTGGGTGGATGAAAACACCTTGACGTTGAGCTCTTTTGATATCGCGACGCATCCCAAACCGGTGGGCTCCCACGATCTGAGGATCATGGATGATCGCTTGGTTGCAAGGATACCGGGCGCCGTGCTGGTGGCTGAAAACCCTGCGAATGCGGAGTATGAGTTATCCAAAGAGTCCATGACGACACTTGGTGGTCCGGTGGTCACGGTCAAATCCAGCCGGCCGGTCTTTCTGCCGGGCGCCAAGGTCATGTTGCGTTCACCCTTGGGAGACGAGATCCGTACGACCGAAGTGGAAACCGGAGTTTTCACTCCCGATTTGAAAGACGATGTGGTCGATTGGCAACAATTCCGTTTCTTGGCTCCCGGGGTCGTTTTCCCCGGTATTTATGATGTGTTTGTCGAGATGGGTGGAAAACAAACCCCGGTCGGCACCATTTCATACACAAAAGACCAAGAAAGCCGCCGGATCGGGTTGCCCAATTACCCTCCCATGAAAATCGGTGCGCTTCAGGTGGACGGCGAGCTGATGTATGTGGGTGTCAAGGCGGGCGCTGTCAGCAGCTCCAACCGGTTTCTCATGCCGTCGGGTCTGGAAATATATGATGTTTCGGTATGGGAAAGACCACTGCGGCTAGCCCAATTGCCCACCGATCAGCCGATTACCGGATTGGTCGTCAAAGACAAGCTGGTGTATCTGGCGTCGGGTAGTGATGGGCTCGTATTGGTGTCCGTCAATGATCCCCAAAAACCGCTGTTGCTTTCCAAAATGCCGATTCAGGACCATGTGGCCACCGACGTGACGCTTCGCCATGACGGAATTTTGGCCATGGCGGTAAGCAACCTGGAAGGCCATGGCCTGGTGCGGTTTTTCGATACCCATGACCCTGATCTCGGTATGCCGCTTGGATACACCAACCTGGTGCTTTCTGAAGGAAGCTTGCGGGGTGAGCCTTTGGATGTGCAGTGGCTCGGCAATCGACTGTATGTTTTACTCAAGCGCGGCAAAGAGCTCTACTTGGCGGTGGTCGATAAGCTCGGTTCCGGGCAACCGTTGGGTATCACGGTCCAGCCCATCGAGCGGGGGATGTTGGGAAAGGACTGCAATTGGCAGGATGTTTCGTTGCTTGCGCAGTATGGGCAGATCGTGGTCACGACCGGCAGCCATCAACTGATTCTGCAACAAGAACCAACAGGTTGGTACAAGACCGCATATTGGTTCGAGTCGCAAAACGGCCTGTGCAACGAGACCGAGCTGGCTTCTTTGGATGGCGCCTATTTCTTGAGCGATCCGAAGGGTGTGAATCTGCATTTCACTCCGGATTTGGTGGTAACCGGCATCCAGCCGGGATTTGGTTCTGTGTTGACGCCGGGCGACGGCGTCCGCATACAATTGAACCAGCTCATCAATACCGGTCAGGCTGTGCTCGCTGAAGCGGTTGTGTTGACACAAGACAATGGAACTCCTTTGCCGTCCGAAAGCTACCGGATTGTGGGCACCAATACGCTATGGGGCGGCATGCTGGAAGTTTTCTTGGAAGAAAGCTTTTCCTACAGTGGGCCCATTCGGTTGTGGGTCACTCAAAATCTTTTGGACCTGAACGGGTTCAGGTTACGCTATCCGGTCGAAGTCGATTTTGAAACCGCATTGGTGCGACGTCCGGTGCTCGAAAGGGTCGGGCGTTGGGTCGGCGGGACGCTGGGTCGGCCTTATTTCCATGCCGACGGCACCGAAACCGCATCTTTACGTGGAGTCGGCTTCGGGCAGGATCCACAAGATTTGACCATCAGATTGGGTCGGGCGGTCGTACCGGCCGAAAACATTGAATTTATCAGCGACGAAGAAATCCGAATCGTGGTGATGCCGCTCGATCTCGGGCAACCCGTCTCGGCCGTCACGGTGAGCATCGAGCGTCAGGGCGCGGTCTCGTCTTTGTGCGGCGGGATGATCGTCATGCCGAGAGTGGTGGTGCACGCGGTCGATCCGCCCACCGGGCCTCCCCAGGGCGGCAATCGGGTAAACATATACGGTGCAGGCTTTACCCATGACGTGGGCATCAAGTTCGGGCATGCCTCGGCCTCGGATCTTAGGGTTCGAAACAGCAATCATATCCAGGTGAGGGCTCCGGCGGGATCTTTGGGCTTTGTAGATATCGCGATAGAAAGCGCATACTTTCCGGGTGAGGTGAATATCCTTGGCAGCGCATATTTCTACGCCAACCGAGAAACCGGTTCGACCCGATTGTCGCAAGACGATCATCCCGAGAGTCCGGTTACCGGTGTTTTGGTGACTGATCAGATATTGTATGCCGTCACGGGCGGGAGCTATCAGATTCGGGATAGATCCGGACAAGTCGTAAATACCCTTACTACCAACCAGGGACAGCTCCTCGTGGTGGATTTGGCCGATCCCGTACATCCTGCGATTGTATACAAGGATTTTGGAGGTGAGCTTTTCCCGTATCATTTGAAGGAAGTTATGCCTCCCAAGGGTTTTGTGGACCTGGCGGCGGAAGGAAACGATCTCTTTTTGGTAGGCGGCAACAAGTTGTTCCATCTGGATATAACCCTGCCGTCCGATCCTGTGATCATCAATCAGGTGGTTTTGCTGCAGGGCAACGCCCAGCCGGATACGATCCAATCCCTAGAAGTGCACAACGACCGACTCTACGTGGCTGCAACGAGCGGGGTGCGAAGATTCCGGCTCACGCCGGATAGATATCTCGAAGAGCTCGCGAGCATCGATACCGCCGAGCTGGGGGGTGTGCCGAGCGAGCTGCTAATAAGAAAAGGAAAGCTTTGGGCGGCATTAAAAGACGCCCGGAGGATTGTATCGATCGATCTGATGGGCGGTGATCTCGACATCCTCAACCGGATCGAGGCGGTGGATTTATATGGAAATGCATTCGAACCCGAATCCATGGTGTTGCAGGGTGATTTGTTGTTGGTATCTACGGGCACAAGCGCTTCTGTGGTGGCCTTTGCAGTGCGTGATGGAGACGAAAGTCATCCGGTCGATCAGCTCTGGTTGTTGCACCTCAATCCCGCATGCAGCTTGTTTGCCTCCAAAATCATGGTGCGGGGACAAACCCTGCATATCGCTGCGGGAGACGGCGATCTCCAGTTGTACGATATAAGCGGCTGGCTGAACGGACATTTTGGATATCCACCGGAGTTACAAGACTATTATGCCGCCGTCGGCGCAATCGATGCCGTTGCGGCCGGCAGAGGTGCGCTCTATGCGGGGACCAAATTTGTCGATGTTGTCGGACAAGCCAAGGAGAATCCCATCGATGACATCGTTGGAACCGGTAGACTCACCGGAGCCTTGAATACATTGGTAAGCACCCGGTTGTCCATCATCGATCAAGCGCCCGAGCCCATGGGTGTGTTGCCTGTCGGAGATCCGATCGAAATACAGTTCAACCGGATTTTGGATTCTGCCTGGTTGTCCGATCATGCCCAAGAGTTGTTCGAGGTGACCTTGTCCGGACAACCGATTGCAGGTTGGGTGTCGGCCAAAGTCGTCGGCGAGGGAACCAGGTTGTTGTTCAGACCGGTTGAGCCTTTTGCGCATGCAAGAGAATATCAGGTGCGCATCAGCTCGGTGGTGCGGGATATCCATGGCAGCAGCCTCGGACAAGATCATGTGTTTCGCTTCAGGGCCGAGTCCGGTAAGCAACCCGAGTTGACCTCCATAGAGCCCCGGTACGGTGGTTGGCGAGGCGGATACAGCCTGCGGTTGCGTGGTGAAAACTTCACTCCGGACAGTGTGGTCGAAATCGGCCGGCAGGTCATTGCAAAAGATAAGGTTGCTTGCCCAAATCCCAACGAGCTCGTGGTGGAGGTGCCGGGGTTGGAACGAGCTCCCTCTGGAAACCGCCTGGTGGGTGTATCGGTGCATCACGGCGGATTGGCTTCCCTGAGACCTGAAAGCTTTACATATGTTTCCGATGTCAAGATCCAAAAGATCGGACGATACGAACCGAATACCGGCGTGTTGGATGCCGAGGATTGGATTTTCTTCTACAACGCAGGTGAGCACGCGGCCATTCAGGGCGCGGGTTTGTGTGCCGACACACGTGTCAGGATCAACGGCAAGCCGGTTGCGTTTGTTTTGGAGAATGCCGATAGATTGTATTTTCGCATTCCCGACCATACCATCGGCAGGCTCGAAGTCGAAGCCTACAACCCTGGATCCGATTTGGTCGAATCCAATACGGATTTGGAAGTGCTCTTCGAACCGATCGAAGGATTGGCCTTGAGCGCAAAGTTGCTTGCCCGTGACCGGGATTTGTTGGCGATTGCTTCGAGCGGGCGGGTCGGACTGTACACCACCAAAGATCTCGTGGTGCCTGAGTTGCTGTCTGAAGTCAGCTTGCCGGAAACCATCCAGGCTGTGGATCTATCGGCCGGGCATATGGTTATCGTAGCAGGCTCCAACCAGGATCTGTTGATCTATGAGATCAATAATGTGTACGCGCCCAAGTTGGTCAATCGCATTACCAATCCGTCCGGGGTGGATCATAAAAACCTGCATATCGTGGGTGAGCTGTTCGTGTCCGCTTACGAAAACACGGTGCGGATCGGCAGCCTTTATGGCGCTACCTGGAAGTCATGGACAAGTGCCGCCGGCGGCAGGATCGTGGATATGACGGCGGATGACAGCTACGTGTATCTATTAAGAGAAAACTTCTTGGATATCCGTAAAATCGATGCTTTGGACACCGGTTGGTCCTATTATCATGCTCTTTTGACTCCGCGGGGTATTCGGCATTCTTCACAGCGTATGTTGTTGATCGGTCAAGATCAACTCGAGGTGATTTCGGTAGGCGCCCTCGAACCCGACGGTCAACCCGAGCTCATCGGCCGCGGTCTGGTGGAATCCTTGAAAGATGTCGTCGTCAACGGAGAGCTTTTGGCGGTGGTCACCGCCGAGACGGTTTGGGAGCACGAGTTGGGTCTGTATGATTTGGACATGAGCCCGATTCCTGCAAACCAGCTCAAAGTGCGTGAGATCGCCAGAGTGGACAACCAGAAGATCAAATTGCTTTCGTTTGTCGGATCGACCTTGGAATGGATTGGATCGCACAACCATTATTATAGCTTGCAAGTCCCCCTATCCAATGTGGTGGGTATCGAGCCTGCGAGAAATCTTGCGGATGAGACCTCGACGATCTCTCTCATTACGGGCGCAAGCCCGCAGTCTTTCAAGCATGTGGTGGTCAACGTCACAAGCGCCGTCGAAGCTTCTTTAGCAGGCGCCACTCAGCTTATCGGAAAAGAGCTTCAATTTACCCCGATAGGCAGCCGGTACGAGAGCGGTGAGAGATATGGGGTGAGCCTGTACAATCAACCCCAATCAGCCATAGACGGCGGAGATCTCAACCACGATCTCCATTGGTCGCTCGTACGACCCATCTTACCAGCGACCGAGCTGGTCGTCCGGCGACTCGAGCCGGCGAGCACGGTGGCGTCGCGGATGACCCAATTTGTGGTTCATGGTCGGGAGCTTATGCAGGCGACCGGATTGCGGTTGAACGAGATCGAAATCCCGCTCGACGAGTGGACGTTGAGCCCGGACGGAACCACCCTGGAGTTTCAAGCCGCATTGCCGTCCGGTACATATACCTTGACCATCGAGCACGGCGATCGTGTTTCACATCTGCCGGCCGCGCTGTTTGTAGAGAGCGATGTTTCGATTGATTTGATTGCCGGCCAACATCCCCAGGGCGTGGATAAGGTGAGCGATTCCGGCGGAACCGGTGTGCGGGTCATTGGACCGGGCTTGGGCGAAGCCCTGATCCGATTGCATTGGTATCCTGTGGGACAAGGATACCTGCCGGATTCGACCAATACGGTTGCCTACCAGGTCGTCACGGCAACGGAAATCTTTTTCACATCGCCTCCGTCGAAAAGCGGTATGGATTACCAAGTCGCGGTCACTCGGATCAACGCGGATGAAGTCATTGTAGGGCCCAATTTCTTGAGGGTCGTGGACGATACGGCGCCATTGTTGATGAGCTCTCAAAGCGGTTCGGTATGCAGTGTGACCTACAACGAGCAGGTACGGGCCGAAAGTCTCGAGATCATCGAGTATGTGCGGGACTACAGTGGTGGAGGGAGCAAAGATATCAGCTCATCCTACGAAGTCGTATCTTCCGGAAACAGTCTTTTGCTGCGACGTAAGGCAGGAATGATGTTGTACCCCAATCGATCGATTACGGCTTCCATCCTGGGCATTACGGATTTGAGCGGAAATCCACCTGCAAACACAGGCCGACATCAATGCCGGTTCGATACCGTCGACACCATGGCTCCCCGGGATCTCGGACTCCTGCAGGTGCCCGAAAATCAATTGGTTACAGATACGACCCGACTCAAACGGGGTCGATTGTACCGGTTTGTGCCCAAGAGCGCGGACAACCTGAGCGTTGAAAACAAGCTTAGCTATACGGTACGCAGATCTTTCGACGCGGGCATCAATTTCGATGCTCCGATTGTAATCCCCTATAAAGATGATCAACGTTTGAGCTTTGAAGTGGATGTAAAAGAAAACGACCTGGATGTCGTTTTGAAGCTCGAAGTCGTGGATGCGCAGGGCAACCGGGCGTCCAGGGTATTTGGAATGCGCATTGATGCGCCGGATATCCAGGTGTCTTCGTTGAAAACCGATCCCGGCATGGTCGAGGAGTCGTCTTTGGTCGCGTTGAGCTTCGATCTCACCGGCGCCGATGTGGATTTGGTGACGGCGGCGAAACTCAAAGTACACGATCAGTGGCTCCACGTCGGTGGTATCGGTGACGCGGGCGGCGGTGTGAAACAGGTGCAGGTCGACTACCTCAATCCCAAGCTCGCGCAAATCGCTCCGCATGACCGAATAGCGGTTCAACTCGTGCTGTATTACGGTTTCGACGGGCAGATGACCATATCGGATGAGTATACTCTGCATCCCGATTCGACGCCTCCTACTGTACGCATCGTATCGCCCGAAAGCGGCACCGCTGTCCCGGTCGGTAAAGAGATTGGAGTGGTGGTGCGAAGCTTCGACCAAAACGGCATCGACGAGGTGTCTGTTTCTGTCAACGGCGGCGCGCGCGAACCGTTGGAAAACCAAAACCTGTTTAGGTTTACCGCTCAGGATGAACAGATCGTGACTTTGGTGGCAAGCGCCAGAGACGAAAACGGCAACCAAGCTGATTCTGATGCGGTCACCCTGCATCCGTATGTCGATGATGGGGATGCGGTGGAAATCGATCTGCTGGAGCCCGAAGACGGAGCATCGTTTCACGAGAGAGAAGCCGTGCAGCTGGAAATCGTCATGCGCAACAGTCTGTCCGCCGATCTCTACATGGATATCGGCGGTGTCGAATCCGATCAGGTCTGGGCGCAGCTTACGCGTACGCACGGCGATCCGGAAAGGTTTGGGTATGCCACCAGTCTTCCGGTGGTTGATCAGGATGTCGTGGTGGTCGTGAGGTTGGTCGAATCGAATACCCATCAGACGGTAAGGAGATACGTAAACGTACAAAACGACGACAGCATCGATCAATCGGCGGTGCTGGAGATCCTGCCGGACGCCGCTGTCTTGAGCGGCACGCAGCTTTGGATCGACGCGCGGGCCCCGGAAGATATGGAGGATATTTCGGATTCTTCCAGAATACTGATCCAAGATCCTGCGGGCGGGGGTGGCGTAGAGTCTATACCCTTGGGCGCAGGACCACGCCACTTCGATGTAGGGACCGATGGGGGTAGTGTACAGGTCGATGTGGTTTTGCGGGATAGATCCGGAAACGAAAAGTCCGAGCAGATTGTCATCGCCAAGCACAGGTATTTGGCTGCGTCGCAGGTTTTGGTGTACGCGCCCGAGAAATCCTCCATGCAAATCGCGGATATGACGGCCGTAGCGGGTCTTTCCGGTAACGATCATGAGCTCTATTTCGTCGTCAACCACACTACCGGGGGCTACCA